>JANQYF010000021.1 GCA_030729045.1 Ilumatobacteraceae bacterium | reverse complement strand
GAAACAGACATCGACAAACTCGTCGCTTACCTACTGACACTGAAGTAATCGGAGAATCCCATGTCCACCAATGAACTAACTCTTACGCCCTCTGAGTCACCAAGTTTGGTGAATAAGTTGTCGATCTCTCCAACTCAGTCACTCGGCGCAGTACGACGTCCCGTTAATACAACTGGCTGGCGTGAATGGCTCTTTACTGTTGACCACAAGAAGCTCGGAATCATGTATGGCGCTGTTGCCTTTGTGTTCTTCATTGTCGGTGGTGTCGAGGCGCTGTTCATTCGTTTGCAGTTAGCTCTTCCAGACGGCCGCATTCTCAGTGCTGACAAGTACAACCAAATGTTCACCATGCACGCAACGACGATGATCTTCCTCTTCGCCATGCCTATGGCAGCAGCATTTGCAAACTATTTCTTGCCACTTCAAATTGGTGCTCGAGACGTTGCCTTCCCACGTTTGAACGCCTTGTCGTTTTGGTTATTCCTCAGTGGTGGTCTCATTCTCAACGCATCATGGTTCCTTGGCGGAGCTGCTGACGGCGGTTGGTTCATGTACGCACCAAACTCGGGACCAGTGTTCTCGCCAAGTAATGGTGTCGACTTCTGGATTCTTGGTTTGCAGATTGCAGGTATTGCTTCGCTGATCGGTTCTATCAACCTGATTGTCACCGTGCTTAACATGCGTGCACCCGGAATGACTCTGATGAAGATGCCCGTGTTTACGTGGATGATTCTCGTCGTGCAGTTCCTCTTGGTCTTCTCATTGCCAGTTATCACCGTGGCTCTCGTGTTGTTGATGTTCCAGCGTTCGTATGGTGCCACGTTCTTCGATGTGTCACAGGGTGCAGACCCACTTCTCTGGCAACACTTGTTCTGGATCTTTGGTCATCCTGAGGTATACGTCTTGATTTTGCCGGCGTTCGGAATCATCTCGGAAGTTCTGCCGACGTTCTCACGTAAGCCTCTCTTTGGATACCCGTTTGTTGTGTTCTCTGGTGCATCTATCGGACTCGTCGGCTTCGGCGTGTGGGCTCACCATATGTTTGCATCTGGTCTTGGCCCTGTATCTGTTGCCGTGTTCTCAATGGCCACAATGGCAATTGCTATTCCGACCGGCGTAAAGATCTTCAACTGGATTCTCACTATGTGGGGCGGCAAGATCTGGTACTCAGCAGCCATGAAGTTTGCAATTGGTCTCGTCATCCTCTTCACCATTGGTGGTTTGTCAGGCGTTACCCACGCAGTTGCACCCTCTGATACTCAACAAACAGATACGTACTACATCGTTGCTCACTTCCATTACGTGTTGTTTGGTGGAATGGTGTTCGGATTATTCTCTGGTTTCTATTACTGGTGGCCAAAAGTATTCGGCAAGATGCTCGACGAAAAATTGGGTAGCTGGAACTTCTGGTTCATGGTGATTGGTATGAACCTCACGTTCGGCCCGATGCATATCCTTGGTCTGCAGGGTCAGCCTCGTCGTATGTACGTATGGACCGAAGCTCGTGCCGGTGAAGGTTTCTTCAACCTCGGAATGTGGAACATGGTGGCATCAATTGGCTCGTTCATTTTGGCCGTCGGCGTTCTGTTCTTCATCATTGCTGTCATCAAGTCGATTCGTAACCCAGAGCGCGCTCCGCTTGACCCATGGGATGCACGTACGTTGGAATGGATCACCGCTAGTCCTCCTAAGGTGCACAACTTTGATCGCATTCCTGTGGTTCATCACCTCGACGAGTTTTTCCACCGCAAGTATGAAGAAGATGAAGCCACTCACACGATGAAGCAAGTGGCAACTGGTGAAGAACTAGTACGCGCCGAAGAAGCTGCTGCTGATGCTGACATTCATATGCCAGGACCTTCGTACTGGCCAATACTTCTCGCCATTGGTGTTGGAGTACTTGGTATGGGAGTCATCTACGGAACCCCAATCATGGTGTTCGGAGCACTTGTGGTTCTCTTCTCCTCATACGGATGGGTTCTTGAACCATCAGTACCCGAATCAATCGATTTTGATACACCGTCTACCGACGGTCACACGAAGGAGATAGCTCCCCTTGGCTGATATCGCAACACACGACACCGGACACGCAGCTGATCACGGGCATCATTCATCAACTGGCTTGTCAAACAACAAGCTGGCAATGTGGTTGTTCCTCGGATCAGAGTGCTTGCTCTTTGGTGGTCTCATCTCTACGTACATGCTGTATCGCGGTCGCGTTCAAAACGGACCACATCCTTCACAGATTTACGACATCCCTTTCACCTCGGTCAGCAGTTTCGTTCTGTTGATGTCATCGCTCACCATGGTGCTTGCAGTGTCATCGGCACATCGCAAGGACGACAGCAAGACAAACTTGTGGCTGACAATTACGGCACTCTTGGGCGCAACCTTTGTTGGTGGCCAGGTGTATGAGTTCACAACTTTCTATCGTGAAGGCCTCGGCTTCACCACAAGCCTTTTCGGTTCAAGCTTTTATTCTTTGACCGGCTTCCACGGTGTTCACGTTTCTGTCGGAGTCATTATGTTGCTGTCTTTAATGGGCATCATCAAAAAGAACAAGATCACGGGCGATAAGGCCGAGGTTGTTGAACTCATTGGCCTGTACTGGCACTTTGTTGACGTTGTGTGGATCATTATTTTCACCCTGGTTTACCTAATCCCATCCTGATTGAGAGCGCATCATGACAACAGCTACTGAAACACACGAAGACGCACAAGAGCACGGAATGTCCGATGCTGGCTATATAAAGATTGCAATCATCTTGGCCCTCATCACAGCTCTTGAGGTTTCTACCTACTACGTAGATTTCGGTCCGTTGTTCATGCCTTCACTGCTCATCATGATGGTGGTCAAGTTTGTAATGGTCGTTTCGTACTTCATGCATCTGAAGTTTGATAGCAAGATTTTTAGCTTCCTTTTCTATACAGGTCTTGGGCTTGCGTTATTCGTGTACATCGCGGCTCTCGCTACCTTCAAGTTCTTCATCGCGTAATTAGCGGGGCGGGTCGGCAATGCTGATCTCTAGCATCGAACCAACTCTCAATACGGACCCCTGGCGGTACCAACAGCACCTAGAGATTTGGGTGTTGATCATTGGCCTCATAGTCGCGTTCGTGTACGCGATTCGAGTGCTCGGCCCCAAAGTAGTTCCCAGTGGGGAAGTGATTTCTCGCAAACAAATCAGGATTTTTTCCCTCATGATTTTCCTGTTGTTGATTTCAACAGATTGGCCGTTACATGACATCGCAGAGGAATACCTGTATTCCATGCATATGTTGCAGCACACAATTCTTACCTACATCATTCCGCCGCTCGCATTGCTTGCAACACCGGAATGGCTGTTTCGACTATTGGTAGGACGCGGCCGTACGTATCGAGTAATTCGGTTTCTCACGCGCCCGGTGATCGCTGCTGTTACCTACAACGCGGTCTTACTGATTACTCATATTCCTGCATTAGTGAATCGCTCCGCCGCTGGTGGGCCGTTGCACTACAGCCTCCACGTCTTGTTGGTGTTTAGTGCCTTGATGTTGTGGACCCCAATATGTGGCCCAGCGAAAGAATGGCGTATGACTTACGGCGCAATGATGACGTATCTCTTTTGCACATCTTTAGTTCCATCTATTCCTGCAGGTTGGCTGACATTCGCTGAAGGGTCTGTGTATAACCACTATGACACTCCAGTTCGAGTCTGGGGAATGTCGGTGTTGAGTGATCAACAATTGGCTGGCGGAATTATGAAGCTCGGCGGTTCAACATTCTTGTGGGCAATCATCATTGCCATTTTCTTCACACGATTCATGAAGGGCTTCTTTGGTGAACAGTCGTACAGCACCAAAGAGACTTCAGATTCCTCTCAATGACATCTGACATTGTCATTTCTGACATGCCTGCGAATTCAAAATTCGCTCACATTGGTGCGCAATGGGCTTTTGGTGATTGGAAAGAGACTGACCCGAATGACGAAATTGAGTGGTATCTCAATGTCTATTCAGAATCTGCGGTCGACCCTTCGTCGCTGCCCATAAGTCTTGCTGCGATAACCACTAACGGTGAACTTGCGGGCGTGGCGTGCGTTGTTGCTGATGATGAACTTCCTGACGCAATCGAACCTGGCCCGTGGGTGGCAGCAGTCTTTGTGAGTCCGGAATGCCGGGGCAGGGCAGTGGGAAAACAGTTAGTTACTGAAGCGGTTCGGCGTGCGCGAGAGTTGGGTCATTCCGATGTGTACTTGTACACACGAGATGTTGCGCATTGGTACG
>JANQYF010000020.1:3228-4370 GCA_030729045.1 Ilumatobacteraceae bacterium | reverse complement strand
CCGATACCCTGATGAAATAAGGCTTTGCGCCTCTTGCCTTGACAAGGGGGTAGCAAATCACATAGCCCTGAAAAAGATATGGCCAAGTTTCTCGTAATAGTTGAGTCCCCCGCAAAGGCAAAAACGATCTCCCAATACCTCGGTTCGGAGTTCAACGTCCGCGCTTCAGTAGGCCATATTGCCGACCTTCCGAGCAAGGGAATGGCGGTCGATGTTGACAACGGATTCGCACCTACTTATGAGCTCACCGAGCGCGGCCGCACTGTGGTCAAAGAACTCAAAGACCTCCTCAAATCATCTGATGCCTTATATCTAGCAACGGACGAAGACAGAGAAGGCGAATCAATCTCCTGGCACCTGCTTCAGCACCTCAAGCCCAAAGTTCCTGTGCACCGCATGGTGTTCCACGAAATCAACGCCAAGTCCATTCAGGAAGCCGTTGAGAATCCACGCGAACTTGATCAGCCACTTGTTGACGCTGCAGAGACTCGCCGCATCCTCGACCGCTTGTTCGGTTACGAAGTATCCCCGGTGTTGTGGCGTCGCGTCAACCGTGGTCTGTCAGCGGGTCGCGTACAGAGCCCAGCTCTTCGCCTCATCGTTGAACGTGAATGGCAACGCATCAAATTTATTTCTGCTGACTACTTCTCTCTTGAGGCAGTTACAGACACCGCGCCTTCGTTTACTGCGAAACTGCTTTCTGTCAACGGAGCTCGCATTGCAACCGGCAAGGATTTTTCGGAACAAGGTGTTGTCAACCCAGACGTCACCATTCTTACTGCAGCACGTGGCGCTGAAATCACAACTGGCCTTGAAAATGTTGATCTAGTAGTTCGTACAGTTGACGAAAAGCCATACCGTTCATCACCAAAGCCTCCGTTTACTACCAGCACACTGCAGCAAGAAGCTGGCCGTAAATTGCGTTTGTCTAGTCGTCAAGTTATGAGCGCGGCACAAAGTTTGTACGAACGCGGATTCATTACCTATATGCGTACCGACTCCATTTCATTGTCAGATGAAGCAATCAGCGAAGTGCGTTCATATGTACAACGTGACTACGGCAAGCAGTTCCTTACTGATGGTCCACGTAAACACAATTCGAAAGTAAAGAACGCACAAGAAGCTCACGAAGCTATTCGTCC
>JANQYF010000020.1:0-3128 GCA_030729045.1 Ilumatobacteraceae bacterium | reverse complement strand
TGTTGCTACCTGTCCTTTCGCCAGGACAAAACGTTCCGGTCAGTGAGTACTCACCAACATCGCACTCCACCACTCCTCCACCTCGCTACACCGAAGCATCGTTAGTCAAGGAACTGGAAAGTAAGGGAATTGGTCGTCCATCAACTTGGGCAAGCATTATTTCCACCATGGTTGATCGCGGCCATTACTTATGGAAAAAGGGAACATCGCTAGTTCCTACATGGACTGCGTTCTCTGTGATTCGTTTGTTAGAAGAAAACTTCGACACCCTTGTTGATTACGAATTCACTGCGAAGCTTGAAAGCGGACTTGACGCCATTGCAAATGGTGAAGTGAAAAAGGGAACATGGCTTCATGATTTCTATTTCGGAGAAGATGGAAAAGAAGGGCTGCACGGAATCGTCGCAGCCAAACTCGAAGGCGGCTCAATCGATGCTGCTGCTGTCAACACATTCGAACTCGGCGCTCACCCCGACACTGGTGAAGTAGTAATCGTTAAGCCTGGTTTGTATGGCCCATACGTTCGCTCTGGTGAAAACACCGCCAGCGTTCCTGACACCATGACGCCAGATGAACTGACACTTGATGCTGCAGTCACATTATTGAAAGCGCCTAAGGGCGATACACCAATGGGTGAACACGAGGGCTATCCAGTGTTTGCAAAGTCAGGTCGTTACGGCCCATACGTTCAGTGGGGCACCATGGATGTTCCACCTGAGGGTATGGAAAAGCCAAAGATGACTTCCTTGTTCAAAACTATGAACATTGATCGATTGTCAATGCAAGATGCGCTCGACCTGTTGTCATTGCCACGCACCGTTGGTGCAGACCCAACTGATGGCGAACTAATCACTGCGCAAAATGGTCGTTACGGCCCATACGTAAACAAGGGTAAAGAAAGCCGTTCTCTGCAAACAGAAGAACAACTTCTCACTGTCACCCTGGAAGAAGCGCTTGCACTTCTCGCTACACCTCGTGTGTTCGGCAAAGGTCGTGCAGCTGCAAAGCCACCACTTCGCGAATTCGGAATTGACCCAGCAAGCGAAAAACCAGTTGTTGGTAAAGAAGGCAAGTTTGGTGACTACATCACCGATGGTGAAACCAATGCCGGACTTACTCGTGGTGACCGCATGGAACAGATGACAAACGAACGTGCATATGAGCTATTGCAATTGCGTCGTGAATACATCGAAGCAAACGGCGGACCAAAGAAGAAGAAAACAGGCGGCCGCAAAGTTGCAGCCAAGAAAGCTCCTGCTAAGAAAACTGCTGTGAAAAAAGCTGCCGCAAAAAAGGCCCCTGCCAAGAAGGCCGCAGCAAAGAAAGCTGCCCCCAAGAAAAAGGCTGCAACAACTTCTTCGGATGACGAGTGAGCACTCCTGCTTACATTGCGCTTGAAGGCTTAGAGGGCTGCGGGAAAAGCACGCACACAAAGCGACTTGGCGAACATCTGAATGCAGTGCTCACACGTGAACCTGGTGGTACTCGTATCGGTGCACTTCTTCGCGCAATATTGGCCGACCCCGAAAATACAGACCTTGCACCACGCACCGAAGCATTGTTGATGGCAGCAGATCGTGCACAACACATGTCTGAAATCGTGCAACCTGCATTAGACCGTGGTCAACACGTCGTCAGTGATCGTTCTATTTATTCAACGCTCGCCTATCAGGGGTATGGCCGTCGCCTTGGCACACCAGACCTATTGAATATCTCTACGTGGGCTCTGAACGGCCGACTTCCCGACATGGTTGTTTTCATTTCTGTGCCTACCGACATTCTGAATGAGCGTCTCGCCAAGCGAGACCTTGACCGCTTTGAACGCGAAGGCGCTGATTTCTTCGCCCGCATCAATGACGGTTTCACTGAATTGCGTGAAGCAGACCCAGATCGCTGGATAGTTATCGATGGCACCGTTCCGAAGGACGATGTTGAGGCAGCCATCCGCGTTGCCGTGCTTGACAGACTGAATTAGTAACCTGCCTACATGGCTTCAGTATGGGATTCAGTGGTTGGCCAAAGCCGCGCCGTTGAACAACTGCAACACGCCGCCATCTCCCCCGTTCATGCGTATCTTCTTGTAGGTACAGAAGGATGTGGCAAAGACGAAGCATCTCGCGCATTCGCAGCCATGTTGTTGTCAGGTTCCGACGATCCAAATGAGCGCATCAATGAAATGGCGATGCGCGGCGCACACCCTGATGTTCACGAAGTACGTCGTGAAGGTGCATCAATTCTGAAAGAACAAGCAGACGAAGTAATTCGCATTGCATCGATTACTCCTAGTGAATGTAACCGCAAAGTCATCATCATGCACGAAGTACATCTCATGCATGCAACATCTGCCGCACGTCTTCTCAAGACCGTGGAAGAACCACCGTCCGGAGTTTTCTTCATCATGCTCGCCGATCAAGTTGATGATTCGCTCGCCACTATTGCGTCACGTTGCCTCACAGTGCATTTCGGTTTGCTAGAGAACGCAGACATTGAACAAGCACTTGTCAATTCAGGTATTGCACCACATCTTGCAAATGCGGCAGCGCAATCATCAGCCGGCAGCATGTCACGCGCAAAGTTGCTTGCATCAGATCCGCAACTCGCACAACGCCGTGACTTCTTTGCCAACATTCCACGCCGCATCGATGGCACTGGTGCAACTGTTGCTGCCATCGTTGAACAAATACTTGCGCTCATCGATGACGCTGTTGAGCCCCTTAGCAACCAACACGCGCAAGAAGTAGTTGACACTGAAAAGACTCTGGCACTCATGGGTGTGAAGCGCGGCGGTAAGAAAATGTTGGAAGATCGCCATAAGCGCGAAATACGCAGGTACCGCACAGACGAACTTCGCTCAGGCCTTACTGCTATCGCCAGCATCTATCGCGATGAACTTGCACGTAATCCGAACATCCGTCGCCCCGAGGCGTACGTCGCTGCAATCACCAGACTTCACGAAGGCATGCGCCACTTATCGCTCAATGTCAACGAAGCTATTTTGTTGCGCGATCTCATCTGGTCGCTTCCATCTCCATCCGCTGACGCTGCTCTGCGGTTCGTCCTTTCAGAAAACGCCGAATGAACCCGAATCGCCTCGCCAAAGTCCTTGCCCTCTTTCTTGGCTTCGCCGG
>JANQYF010000019.1 GCA_030729045.1 Ilumatobacteraceae bacterium | reverse complement strand
CGGCGAAGTTCCCGACTCCATTCATCAAATGATGCAGGAAACCCAGGCGTGCGAATGGCACCAATTTCACGAGCATGTTCAAAGAAACGTCGTGGCTGACCGGCCCAGTCATCAAAGTCGGCACGCGCACTGAGCAATGCACATCCACGCACTCGTGGGTCGTCAGCTGCAACACACAATGCAAGTGCACCACCCGTATTCGTTCCGACTAGCCACACACCATCTGGCGAAACTTCGTCTTCCAGGTGGTCAATGGCTGCACGCAAATCATCAACCCACCCCTGCATTGAAAAATCACCTTCGCTGTTGCCACATCCACGAAATGTAAATGTAAGCGCAGCCCATCCCAAGTCATTTGCCACACGATCCATCAGTTGTGAAAACGAGAATCCAGATTGTCGAGCATCAACTGACCCACTTGGAAAACCGTGACACAGGATGAGGCCAGGCAATGACGATGCATAACCAGTCGGTGTCGCCAAGTAACGATTAAGTACTAACGACCCAGACTGGAAAGTTCCGTTGGTCGCGTCTGACATCTGAATTGAACTTACGCGCGAGGCTTGCGAAGGCGACGCGTCGCGCCCGCTGTTGCAAGTGTGTAACCGCGGTTACGAGCTTCAGCCAATGTGTCTGGCCCAAAACACAGTCCCACGCCTTCGGCAACGATTGTGTCAACGATTTCTTGTTCGGTCCACTCATCAAGGTCGTACACCAACTGAGTGCGCTTGTCTCCGAGGAATCGTGTGTGCTCAAACTTGACTGGTCTTTCCATAGACATAACGGTAGTACCCAGACCTCCTGTGAGAAGGAACGGCAGCCCAGCCGGTTACTTTTCAGGGGCAAGCATCAACCCGAGCACCGCTTCAAAGGAAACCTTGTCCCATTGCGCAAGGTCAACATGACCAAGGTCCATCTCGGCAACGACGCGACCAATGATTTGACCATGCAGCCAATAGGCAGTCGCCAAGGGGTCTAAATCCTTGCGTAACCAACCCTTTTGTTGAGCGAACAACACTGAATCAGCAATCGTGGCGAGAAATTTCTTATTGATGTCGTTAATAGCAACAGCCAATTCCGGATTCCGTTGTGCAGCACCTAAGACACTGAGGCGAATAGCCCGAGCATGATGACGCGCCGGTTGATAACTCCATTCCATGGACTTACGAAATGCTCTGACGTAATCCTCTTTTGACTCAACCAACGCCATCATCGCTTCAACAGGAATATCGGTTTTGAGACATTGCCAATACCACTCGATATAAGCAGCGTTAACCAGTTCAGTCCGGTTTGAAAAGTGGTGGTAAATCGATGGTTCTTTAATACCCAAAGCTTCGGCGATTGCACTGAGACGCACTGAAGATTCTCCGCCAGTTTCCATCATTTCGATGGCCGCGTTAAGGATGCGTGACCTAGTGCTTTCGGCAATCTCCATACACAGGCGATGCTACACGCAGGGATTACCGCTGGTTTTCTCGATGGGAACGTGCCCACCAAATCCCTGTAAGTTTCTTTTTGTGAGCAATACTGAACAGCCAACTTCCATCGAGTTTTTCTTCGATATCATGTGCCCGTACGCGTATCAGACTTCTGTGTGGATTCGCGATGTGAAAGAACAAGTCGGATTCGACATTTCTTGGCGCTTTTTCAGCCTCGAAGAAATCAACCGCGAAGAAGGAAAGAAGCACCCGTACGAACGTGACTTTGCATATGGCTGGACACCACTTCGTGTTGCCGCATGGTTGCGCAGACAAAACAATGACTGGTGCGGCACGTTCTACAAAATCTGTGGCGAAGCACTCCATGTCAATGGTCGACGTTTTTATGATCGCGACGTTGCGCTAGAACTCATGGAAGAAGCAGGACTTCCCACTGAAGCATGGGATCTTGCACTGGCAGACCCAACTACGCACGACGACGTCTTAAATGATCACAAATACGCAACAGAACAACTTGCAGGTTTCGGAGTTCCCATCATCACGGTGCCAGGCGGCCGTGCAGTTTTCGGACCAGTTGTTCTTCCGGCTCCTACTGCAGACAAAGCAAAAGAGCTATGGGATATCACGCTTGCATACAGTCGCTTCCCCGGCATTTTTGAATTAAAGACCCCAAAGACCGATGAAGACATGAAGATGATCGGCACTATCTTCACTCCGTACCTTGAAGGGCGTCAATGGCGCTCTGTTCAAAATCCAGCTCGCTAATTACAAAAGGACGCTGAAATGATTCCAACGGACACGATTAACAAACTTGAAGCAACATGGAACTCAATTAGTGATTTCTGCTCGCAACTGACAGAAGCGCAATGGAAAACCCCATCGCAGTTGCCAGCATGGACAGTGCAAGACAACTTGTCGCACCTTGTCGGAATAGAATCTGGCCTTGAAGGCCTCGAGAAATCGGCTCATAAAGCAGCTGATGTTTCTCACACGAAAAATCCCATCGGCGAAGCAAATGAACACGACGTTGATTCACGTCGCTCCATGACCGGCGCTGCAGTGCTTGCAGAATGGAAAGCACTAGTAGCTGCCCGCATTCACACATTGCGTAATGCAGACGATGCCTATTTTGAAAAAGAGTCGATCACCCCTACAGGTCCCGGCACACTTGCCGACTTCCTACATATTCGCGTGTTGGATTCATGGATTCACGAACAAGACATGCGTCGCACAACTGGCATGCCGGGGCATCAGGGTGGCCCATCAGCAGAACACACCATTGATCGCCTGATTCGCACGATTCCTATCGTTGTCGGCAAGCGCGCCCAAACCCCAGAAGGCGGCACAGTTGTTGTTGAAATTACAGGGGCTGTAAAACGCACAGTGGCAACCACCGTTGTAGATGGCAGAGCGCAAGTTTCAACAGAAGTTCCACCATCAGTGCTTGTAACAATCACATTTGATTCAGATGTGTTCCTGCAGCTAGCGACAGGTCGGGCGACTCATACAGAACTAGGTTCCGGCATCGCTATCACTGGTGATTCTGAACTTGGAACCCGCGTGGTGTCGCAGTTCAACATGATGATCTAAATCTGATCTGCCTTTGGGCCAACGGCACCAATTGCTGCGAAATAGCCCATGTGAGCATCTGCCACGTGCACTACGTCGACATCATCAAGAATTTCAACACCTCGCCGCGATGCTTCCTTCAACAAATACGCCGCCAAGGTGTCTTCATCGACAACAACCGGAATAGAAATGTTTTGCACACGATCCGTGACATCAAGGGGAGTAAGGCCTTTGTCGTTCATCCATGAAAGGTGAGCCAGTAACAACTGACGCACTTCGTCCATAGTGAGCCGAGCTTGAGTATTACTTGGTAATGCGCGGGCCACATAGTCGGCAGCCTGATCAATGTCGTAGATAACGCGCGGTGCCACCATGTCTAAACGTTGCGCTTCACGCCCAACTACAACTGCTGCGATGACAAATACCGCGAGTGCGGAAACAATCGCAAACAAAACAGTGGTTATTGACATGTCATCAGCCTACGAGAACGCAGTCGTTAGAAACTCTCCATAATGAACCACTGGTCGTCTGGGGCAACTGTCACAACACGTGCCATAAATGCACTGCCGCCAGTGCCCCACGAATATTCCATGTACTGCGGCAACCCTGGACGGTGCATCAAGTTGCGGCCTTGGAAACCGAATTCATAGGCAACCGACGGACAGATGTACGCAGTCGTTCCAGCAAATGGTGCAGACAAAGTCATGTGGGCGTGTCCACTAACAACTGCCAACACGTCATGGCGTGCAACAACATCAGTGAGTCCGACAATTGAAGCATCGTCAAGGCGCACCGAATCTAAGGCCTTCCCTCCAGTTGCAAAACACGGATGATGCATTGCAATCAGTGTTGGGACACCATCAGACAGTTCAGAATCCAACCACTCCAATTGATCCCTATCAAGAGCACCATCGCCACGGCCCAAACGAGCAGAATCCATGACAACCACTTTGCCTTCAGGCACTGCAAGTACGTAATCAAGTCGACCATTGCGTGATGGCAACGAATACAACCGCTGCATCTTTTCTGATTCGTCATGATTGCCTGCGCATAACGCAACTTCAACGTCAACTGAGGCGAGCACTTCAGAGAAACCGCGATACTCATTGTCAGTTCCGGCGCGCGCAACGCAATCGCCCGTAATCAACACTGCGTTACTGCGCTGTGATGCGTGCTGCAATGCTTTGGTCAGGTTCCCAACTGGGTCTGAGCCTTCGAATAATTCATCTCCCGGGCCAGTGATATGCGGATCAGATATTTGAGCAATGACAGTGCGTGGCATAGGCGCACAGTACCTCACACAGATTGATACAACATGTCCGAGAAATGAAAAGAACCCGGGCACTAGGCCCGGGTTCTTTTGAGTTTTAATCAGTGAATGATCAGATACCGATGCGTGTAGCAAGAAGCTCACGGTGGTAGGTCGGATCACCAAAGATGAGTTCACTTGACTTCGCACGCTTGAAGTAAAGGTGTGCTGGGTGTTCCCAGGTGAAACCGATACCGCCGTGGATTTGGATGTTCTCTGCAGCTGCGTGGAAGTACGCCTCTGAGCAGTAAGCCTTAGCAAGTGATGCAACTGAAGGAAGTTCTTCGTTCATTTCTGCTGCGCACCACATGCCGTAGTAAGCAGCTGACTTTGAAGACTCAACTTCAAGCAACATGTCTGCACACTTGTGCTTGATTGCCTGGAATGAACCAATGGG
>JANQYF010000018.1:13928-25076 GCA_030729045.1 Ilumatobacteraceae bacterium | reverse complement strand
GAATTCTTAATGTACGTGGAATGCCCCACCCGTTCCGTAAGTTGTGAGTCATGAGTCGCCTCGGATTAGCCGTACATCGTTTCCGTCCCGACGCACTGGAAGTGGCTGGCCGGGTTATTGGCTGGGCCAGTGCCAACGGGTACGAGGTAGTTGCTGATGAGTCAGACCTAGCGTCTTTGCGCTCAACCTCTGTCACTAGTGGTGACGTTGGTGATGTCGATGTGTTGGTGTCTATCGGCGGCGATGGCACCATGCTTCGGTCTGTTCATGTATTGAATGGTCGAGTAGTTCCGTTAATCGGAGTCAACTTGGGGCAGCTTGGTTATTTAGCTGTGGTCGAAGATGACGAAGTCATTGAGGCGCTCGATATTTGGCATAACGGTAAAGAGGGATCTGATTACCACTATGACGACCGCATGTTGTTAGAGGTGTCTATGTGGGCAAAAGGGGCCAGGCTTACTAATCATTTGGCAATGAACGAAGTTGTTATTGAAAAGTCTGAAGCGGGGCACACTGTTCGTCTCGGCGTTGATATTGATAAAGCATCCTTCACTACGTATGCAGCAGACGGTCTGATTCTTGCCACTCCAACGGGCTCGACTGCGTATTCAATGTCAGCGCGCGGACCCATCTTGTCGCCAAGACTTCGCGCGATCCTCATGACGCCTGTTTCTCCACACATGTTGTTTGATCGGTCGATGGTTCTCGACCCTCAAGAATTGGTGCGCATCGAAATTCTTGGTCACAGATCAGTAAATGTTGCCACCGACGGTGAGTTGGTGCACACACTTCGACCAGGAGACGTTGTTGAAGTACGTGCCGCACAGGAAGTTGCCCGATTCGTGAGATTTAAGGAACAACGATTTCATCAGACTTTGAAATCTAAATTTGGGTTGTCAGATCGATAATGCTTGTTGAACTTTCAATAGAGAACCTCGGAATCATCGAGAATGTTCGAGTCTCTTTCGACAAGGGGTTCACGGCATTCACGGGTGAAACAGGCGCCGGTAAGACCATGTTGGTTGAGGCAATCAACTTGGTCGTGGGCAGGCGTGCTGATGTGTCCGTTATCCGCGATGGAGCAGAAGAGGCTCGTGTCGAAGCACGGTTTATCACTAACACCGATGCGGGCGAGGTAGAGACAATTTTGTGTCGTGTACTGCATCGTGAAGGCCGAAGTCGTGCCTACATCAATGACCGAATGGCAACGGTTGCATCGCTGGCTGAAATTGGTGACGAATTAGTAGATATTCACGGACAGCATGCTCATCAGCGTCTTCTTTCTCTTGCGACCCAACGAAACTCTTTGGATCAGTTTGGAAAAGTGGATACTTCTGAACTTCGGGTGGCTCGTGAAGCTGTAACCCACATCGATGCAAATCTTGCTGCTCTGGGTGGGGATGAGAAATCTCGAGTCCGTGAGATCGATTTGTTGCAGTTCCAGTGTGACGAGATTGAGTCGAGTCGGATTACGAATCCAGAAGAAGATCTTGCCCTGTCTCAAGAAGAAGACATGTTGACCGATGTGGTTCGCCATCAAGAGTCTTTGCAAAAGATTGTGTCGTTGCTATCAGATGATGGAGCAGTGGTTGATCTTCTTGGTGAGGCGGTGTCGGCAATTGCGCCGGTCACTTCACTGCCGGCATTGTCTGAACGGCTTCGGTCGCTAGCTGCTGAAGCAAAGGATGTGTCTGACACAGTGCGCGACGCTGCCGAAGGGTCTGAACATGATCCCGCACGGCTCGAAGAGATTCGGTTGCGCCGACAGGCTCTTCGTGATCTCATGCGGAAATACGGTGATTCGTTGACTGATGTGATGGCTTTTGGCACTGAGGCTCGTGAACGGCTCGACGAGTTGACTGGATATGCCGAGCGCGTCAAGGAGTTGGAGAAAGCCAAGACAACGGCATTGCGCCATTTGGTTTCCTGTCAAAAAGAAGTGGGCAATGCGCGTCGTGCCGTGGCTCCGAAACTTGCGTCTGCAGTGCAGAAAAGATTGCGGCAGTTGGCGCTGCCGAATGCAACAGTCCAAGTGGCTGTCGGTGACATCGAATCTGATCCGGCGGGAGAGTCGGTGGTATTCATGCTTGCTGCCAACCCGGGTAGCGCGCCTCAGCCAATCGCGAAAGTTGCTAGTGGTGGTGAGTTAGCCAGAGTCATGCTTGCCCTTCGTCTTGTACTTACGGGCGATCCGGCAACAATGGTTTTCGACGAAGTTGACGCAGGAATAGGTGGAGAGGCAGCAGTGGCGGTTGCTACAGCGCTGCGCGAACTGGGGAACGATCATCAAGTCATTGCTGTAACCCACTTGGCTCAAGTAGCTGCATCGGCTCATGGGCAGGTGGCTGTGTCGAAGTCAGTTAAGGGTGGCAAGACTTTTGGCGCAGCAACGCGAGTGGCCGAGAACGAGCGAGCCACAGAAATCGCCCGCATGTTGTCAGGTGGAGTCGCTGATGATTCTGCCAATGCGCACGCTCGCGACCTTTTGGAGAAGCTTGGCGGTCAAAAGAAGCGTTCTCAGCGTTCTTCCTAGCGGTTTCACTCTGGGGGGTCCTGACCGATTAGGCTGTTCTTCCGTTAGCAATTACGTCGGCGGGAGTCTCAATGCCAAAGCACATATTCGTGACAGGTGGCGTTGCAAGTTCCCTCGGTAAGGGTCTCACTGCTTCTTCTCTTGGTCGTTTGCTAAAGATGCGCGGACTGCGCGTCACAATGCAAAAGCTAGACCCGTACATCAACGTTGATCCGGGCACGATGAATCCGTTTGAACACGGTGAAGTGTTTGTAACTGATGACGGTGGCGAGACTGACCTCGACCTTGGTCACTACGAACGTTTCATTGATGAGAACCTCACCCGTAGTTCGAATGCAACAACCGGATCCATTTATCAGGCTGTTCTGGCCGCTGAGCGTCGCGGTGATTACCTAGGAAAGACAGTTCAAGTAATTCCCCACATCACGGACGAAATCAAGCGCCGTATCCGTCGTATTGCGACTGATGATACTGATGTAGTTATTACCGAAGTTGGCGGAACCGTCGGAGACATTGAAATTCTCCCGTTCCTTGAGGCGATTCGTCAGTTCCGTAACGAGGCGGGTCGAGACAATGTTTGCTACCTACACGTCACGCTCGTGCCGTTTATTGGTCCGAGCGGTGAGCAAAAGACAAAGCCAACCCAGCACAGTGTTACGGAATTGCGCTCGCGCGGTATTCAACCCGATGTCATCGTGTGTCGTAGCGAAGAGCCTCTGAGCAGCGGCTTGAAGCGAAAGATTTCACACATGTGTGACGTTGATACGAATGCTGTCATCAATGCAGCAGACGTTGGGAACATCTATGAACTTCCGCTCGTGCTTCACGACGAAGGTCTTGACACTGTTGTGTGTGACATCTTGCGACTTGATAGTGCTGTTGACTTGTCTTCATGGGAAAAGCTTGTTGCGCAAGTTGAAGCTTCAGTGAAGCCAGTAAAGATTGGTCTCATTGGAAAGTACGTTGAATTACAAGATGCCTATCTGTCAGTTGTTGAAAGTTTGAAACACGCTGGTTTCCATCACGGCGCCAAAGTTGAGATCGATTGGATTCAAGCTGAAGACGTTGAAGGATTGCTTGCATCAGGTCGCCTTGATGCGCTTGATGGAATGGTAATTCCCGGTGGTTTCGGCTCTCGCGGTATCGAAGGAAAGATTGCTGCTGCGGCTTATTCGCGTGAGAATCTGGTTCCTTGCTTGGGTTTATGCCTTGGTATGCAGGTGATGACAATTGAATACGCACGCCATGTACTTGGTATGACTGATGCGAACAGCACAGAGTTCGATCCTTCAACTACACATCCAGTCATTGATTTAATGGTCGATCAGCGTGATGTCACCATGAAGGGCGGCACGATGCGTCTTGGTGCGTATTACGCGGTGCTTCAACCAGGTACGAAAGTCGCAGAAGCGTATGGTGAGACCGTGGTGAGTGAGCGCCATCGTCATCGTTACGAATTCAACTACAACTTCCATTCTCGTTTCGAGGAAAGTGGATTCTTGTGCAGTGGTACTTCGCCAGACAAGCGTCTTGTTGAATTCATTGAGATGGAAAATCATCCGTACTGGGTTGGTACTCAAGCACACCCGGAATTCAAGAGCAGGCCTGACCGTCCTCACCCGTTGTTCAGGGAACTCATTGCGGCCTCATTGGTGAATCGTGAGAAACGTCTGGCTCGTGGTGCTAGCGCCTCTGTTGCACAATCGGCCTGAATGAGAACGTGAATCAGAGCGACCATAAAGGTTTTGTAACTACCGCACTGGATGTGGTGCATTCGTGGGCAATGTTTCGCCTGCTCCGCCGCACTATTCGTGGTCCACGTGGAGACGTCTTTGACAGAACATATGTCAGTACGCCCGGCGCTGTAGGGGTCGTGGCAATAACCCCGGAGAACCACATCATTCTTGTGTCGCAATATCGGTCGTCTTTTGACGATTATGTTCTAGAGATTCCTGCGGGGATGCGTGACGTCGTCGGGGAAGACCCCTCCCGAACAGCGTGGAGAGAACTTGCAGAAGAGACTGGATATGTGCCGAGAACTGTCGATTACTTGGGTTCATGTTTGTCATCTCCAGGCGTGACTGATTCTGTTTTGGAGCTGTTCATTGCTCGCGATGTCGTCGCCGGTGGTTCTGCGCCAGAGGGGCCAGAGGAATTGGAGATGAAGGTTTTGATAATTCCATTTTCTGAGGCTCTAACAATGGTGGATGAAGGCAAAATTACGGATGCGAAAAGCTCTGTGGGAATTCTTCTAGCTGCGCGGCGTTTCGATGATCTTGGCGTGTGAGTTATGGCAAAGACCCCCACAACCGAACGAGATGCAGAACTCGTAGAAGAGTTTCTTCGTTGGATGGCAGTTGAAAAAGGGCGTGCCGTAAACACAATTTCCAACTATCGGCGTGATCTGACGAGATATGTGGAGTTTCTAGGCACTGCTTCCAAGAGTCTCTTGACTGCGCGTGAAACAGAGGTGGAAGACTATGTTCGTGTACTGCAAGCTTCTGGCGATGCAAATGCAAGTACGGCGCGCAGATTGGCTGCTATTCGGATGATGCACGGTTTCTTGTTGATTGAAGAACGAAGAAGAGATAATCCGACATCTCGTATTGAAGGCGTGAAAGTGCCTGGTGGTGTTCCAAAGCCCTTGAGTCAAGATGAGGTTACGGCACTACTCGAAGTAATGGTCGGTGACTCGGCGACCCAAATGCGTGACCGCGCGTTAATGGAGTTCCTGTATGCGACCGGAGCCAGAATCTCTGAAGCCTGTGATTTGAATCTTGATGATCTGGATTTGTCTTCGCGTGTCGTTCGTTTGTTTGGCAAGGGTTCGAAGGAACGAGTTGTTCCCTTCGGTCGAACCGCTGAAGAGAGGCTCCGTGAATACATCAGTAATGCCGGTCGCGCCCAGTTAGTCCCTGACGTATGGTCACGAGGCACTGACAGGGAAGCGGTGTTCCTAACAGATCGCGGCAAACGCTTGAATAGGCAAAAGGCGTGGCACGTCGTTAGAGACGCCGGAGTGCGCGCCGGAATCACTCGAGATCTGTCGCCACACGTTCTTCGCCACTCGTGTGCAACTCACATGCTGGAGCACGGTGCAGATTTGCGAATCGTGCAAGAAATGTTGGGACATGCAACTATTTCGACCACACAGATTTACACGAAGGTTTCGAATGACAGATTGTGGGCCGTGTATCGCGATGCCCACCCGAGGGCGACAGGATGAAATCAGTTCACTTAATCAAGAGGGCAATTGGTTCGCTTTCGCAAGCACCACCGAGTGCGGTTGAAGTTACAAAGGTTCAGGATGTATTGAATGAAGTGGAGTTCAGACTGTGGTCTGAAATGCAATATCGAGATCAGCGTCACAGTATTGCGGTGCTAGTCCGATTCGATCGTTTCGCACCAACAGCACTTCAATCTGAAAGAGCCGCTGCACTGTTGCATGATGTAGGCAAAAATGTTTCAGGCCTGGGATTCATAGCGCGCGTTGTGGCCACCCTGGTCGGACCTCGCGGTCATAGATTTGCCAATTATCACAATCATGAGACTCTGGGAGCCGAATTGTTGAGCGTCATTAGTGACCCTCGAACTGTCGAGTTGGTCAGAGGAGTAGCAAATGATGAAGTGTCTCGTCTGCTGAGAGCGGCTGACGATATTTAGATACGCGGTAACAGACCTATTGCCGAGTGAGCCCGTTTCAAGGTCACAGCCGCAACATTGCGTGCTCTCTCATTGCCAATAGACAGAAGCCTGGCAAGTTCGCCTTTGTCTTGCATGAGTTCATGGAAACGAGAGCGAATTGGTTCCACAACTGCAATCACGGCATCTCCGGTATCTGATTTCAGTGCGCCGTACTGTGAATACTGATTGACTAACTCATCAACAGGTTTTCCAATTGAGGCGGACAAAATATCAAGAAGATTAGATACACCTGGTTTGTTGGTGATGTCGTACTTCACTTCACCGTCAGAGTCTGTGACGGCACGTTTGAACTTCTTTGAAATAGAAGCGTTGTCATCGAGTAAGTACACCAGTCCACTTTCGCTAGCAGCTGACTTTGACATTTTCGAAGTGGGGTCTTGCAAGTCCATCACGCGAGCACCAGCTTTCGGGTGAACAGCTTTTGGTAGAACAAATGTGTCACCAAATCGGTGGTTGAACCTCACTGCGATATCGCGGGTGATTTCAATATGTTGGCGCTGATCGTCGCCGACTGGGACTTCGTCAGCGTCGTATAACAAAATATCGGCTGCCTGTAGCGCCGGATATGTGAAAAGTCCTGCTGAGATAAATTCAGCCTCGCGTCGTGCAGATTTATCTTTGAACTGAGTCATGCGACTGAGTTCTCCGTATGAGACAGTGCACTCCATGATCCACGCCAGTTCCGTGTGTTCATGAATGTGGCTTTGCACAAAGACAGTGGCAATATCTGGGTCGAGGCCGCATGCAAAAAGCATTGCTGCTAGTTCGATTGTCTGCTTACCGATGAGTCCAGGGGTGTCTATGGCCGTCAGGGCGTGAAGGTCGACGATGCCGTGGAAAACGTCACCGTCATGCTGGCCAGAGACCCAGTTAGAGAGGGCTCCGAGATAGTTGCCGAGATGCACTGGTCCGGTGGGCTGGATACAAGACAGAACGCGTGGCACGCTCAAAATCTAGTTGCTTGGCAATGAATACACGCGGTCAATTGCCGACCCAGGTGGTTCAGGCAAGTACGATGGGATGGTGGCAATTGACGTAGCAACCCCCGTGTACGAGGGACCTTTCGACCTTTTGCTCCACCTCATTTTGCGTGAAGAGGTGGATATTCACGAGATCAGCCTTTCCACCATTGTTGACGCTTATTTGGCTGAGCTATTGAAGATGCAAGAGCTTGATCTTGAAGTCGCTACGGAGTTTTTGCTCATAGCAGCAACTCTTATCGAGTTGAAGACTCGCCGATTGCTCCCAGGGCGCGAGGCCGTGGACCTGGACGATGAATTGGCATTGTGGGAAGAGCGTGATTTACTGCTTGCTCGACTGCTTGAGTGCAAGACGTTTAAAGACGTCGCAAAGATTCTCGCAACATTTGTAGACGATGCAGACCGTGTTTACGGACGTGCGGTTGGTCCTGACGAACGGTTCTCAGAAGTAGCACCTGACCTTCTTGAGGGTTTGACTATTGAAAAGCTTGAGCGGGGATTCATCAGTGCAATTACGCCGCGTAAGCGTGATGAGTTGAGTCTGTATCACATATCGCCAATTCGCTTTACGGTTGCTGAAGCAGTTGAAGAGTTAATGGAAGACATAGCTCGTGTGGGGAATACTTCATTTCGCGCGTTGACCACGGGGCTTGTCGAGCGTCTTGAGATTGTGGTGCGCTTTCTGGCGATTCTTGAAATGTATAAACAAGGCTTTATTGAGCTAGATCAAGTCGATCGTTTTGGTGACATAGCGGTTCAATGGACTGGTATCGGTACTGGAAACGAAAGTATGGCGGAGATCGATTCTTATGAAGGATGACGTAACTACAGAAACAGTGCGAGCTATCGAGGCAATTGTCCTTGTAGGCCTCGAACCCGTACCGACAGACCTCATCGCGCAGTTGCTTGAAATTCCCGCCACAACTGTTGATGAAGTGTGTGCCCGTCTTGCCGAAACATATGAAGAAGCAGGTCATGGGTTTCAATTGGCCAAGGTCGCCGGAGGGTGGCGTTTCCAAACCCACCCAGATCTCGCGCCATATGTTGAACGCTTCATTCTTGATGGCCAACGTGCGCGTTTGTCTGGTGCGGCTCTTGAGACTCTCGCAATTATCGCGTATAAGCAACCAATCTCACGTTTACAGATTGCCTCAATCCGTGGAGTTGATCCGGATTCTGTGTTGCGAACATTGCATGGTCGCGCGTACGTAGCGCCAGTTTCGCGAGATAACGGACCTGGTCAAGCTGTGCTGTGGGGTACGACTCAATTGTTTCTCGAGAAGTTGGGAATTGCATCTCTGAAAGATCTTCCAGCTATTGCTTCTTTTGTTCCCGATGCATCTCTTGTAGAGGCGCTAGAGAAAACACTTTTGATCGAGGCTGACTCCATTTCTGAGCCGAGCGAAGGCGCGTAATGTCGTCGTTCACCCCGCCGGGAGGCGCGGTCCCCGAACCACCGTTATGGGAACAGATTGCAAATGATGCTCGTCTTGCCGATGGTGAGCGACTACAAAAAGTTCTTGCACGAGCTGGATTTGGTTCACGTCGAGTCTGTGAGAATTTGATTGAAGATGGTCGCGTTGATGTCAATGGTGAAATAGCAGTACTCGGGCGCCGAGTAAATGTTGACACGGACATCATCGAAGTGGATGGTGCTCCAGTAGGTGTACTTCCTGGCCTTGTGTATTACTTGTTGAACAAGCCTGAAGGGGTAGTAACAACGATGGTTGACACGCATGGTCGAGAGACCGTTCTTGACTATGTGCCATCTGAACCGCGCGTGTTTTCAGTTGGACGTTTAGACATCGACACTACGGGGCTATTGATTCTCACGAATGATGGTCAATTGACTCAGTTTTTAACGCACCCCAGCCACGGAGTTGAGAAGGAATATATTGCTGAAGTTGAGTGTGGAACCAATGGTGTTCCAAACGGCGCTCTGCGGCATTTGCGTGATGGCGTCGAATTAGAAGATGGCATGACCGCGCCTGCAGAGGTGGGGCAGCCTGAGCCGGGCGTATTGCGAATAGTGATTCATGAGGGCCGCAACAGGCAAGTACGTCGAATGTGCGAAGAAGTTGGGCACCCAGTTATTCGACTTGTGCGTACTCGTATCGGTCCTCTGAGAGATACAAAATTGGCGCCAGGGCAGTGGCGCGAACTGACCATTGAAGAGGTTCGTCAATTATCTAGCGCAGTTGAGTTAGACGGTACGGATACGGTGTGGGAATGAGCGCAGACGCGATGACGAAGAAGAAAGCGAACGTATTCGGCCTTGGGCTAATTGGTGGTTCACTCGCGCTTGCTTTAGCGGATGCCGGTTATGACGTCGGTGGACACGATTCGGATAAGTCAAAGATAGATGTCGCGCTTGAACGCGGAATCATTGCTTTTCCCGGCTTGTATTCAGATGCCGAAGTTACTTTTGTTGCAACCCCTGTCGGTACCGTTGCGCAAGCAGTGACTGAATCTCTTGATTTGACAACTGGAGTTGTTACTGATGTCGGATCAGTGAAGACATCTATCTCGCTTCAAATCTCTGATCCGCGTTTTGTACCAGGTCATCCCATGGCTGGATCTGAACTGGATGGCCTAGATGGCGCAGACGCTTCAATGTTCGCCGGAGCTGTATGGGTTCTCACTCCAACAACGAATTCCTCGGACGCTGCTTTCGCCGTTGTTGCTGGCTTAGTTGCGAAGTTTGGAGCAGAGATTGTGGCTATGGATGCTGAACAGCACGATGATCTGGTCGCAGTTGTTAGTCATGTTCCACATCTCACAGCTGCAACGTTGATGCGTATTGCGGATGATCGTTCTGAAGAACACATGGCGTTGCTACGACTTGCGGCAGGAGGTTTTCGTGACATGACGCGTATTGCCTCTGGCCGTCCTGGCATCTGGCTGGATATATGCGAACAAAACAAGGCATCTATAGTGCGCGGGCTTGATGCCCTCATTCTTGGTCTGACCGACATGCGTGACGTAGTTGCTGGCTCCGATCGCGATGGACTGTTGTCTCGACTTGAACAAGCACGACGAGCCCGCATGAATTTGCCCACCGGCGCTGGCGCGGTAGAGGATTTGGCAGAGGTACGTATACCGATTCCTGATCGTCCGGGAGCTGCAGCTGACGTGTTTACGTTGTCTGGCGAACTTGGTGTGAATATCTATGACTTTGAAGTCGTGCATTCAGCTGAAGGTGATCGCGGCATCATGGTCACGGTTGTTCGTGCCGAACATGCAGAAGTATTTCGTGGCGGGTTGCTGGCCCGCGGATTCCGTCCCGCTGTACAGCCGTTGTCGTGACCACAATCGTTCTTCGCCCACCTGCCGGCGCACTCGATGCAGCTATTTCGGTGCCAGGCTCGAAGAGTGTTGCTAATCGTGCCTTAGTGTGCGCGATGTTGTCGAAAGAGGCCTCTTATATATCGGGCATTCCAGCGGGTGATGACGCTCGTGTTGTATTGAACGTGATACGTGAGTCTGGACGCTCTGTCAGCGTTGTTGAAAATGGCATTCTCATCGCTGAAACATCGACGCTTAGGTTTCCAGGAATTGTGGATGCGGTACTTGCAGGTACATCATCGCGGTTCCTAACCGCCGTTGCTGCCTTGTTTGATTCGACCACGATTATCGATGGTGAAGCGGCGTTGCGTAGTCGTCCGATGTCGGATTTGCATGATGCTTTGGAAGCGTTAGGTGCGGAAGTGTTACACCTTGGTGAAGAAGGTCACTTGCCGGTCTCGATATCACGGGGTTCGTTAGCAGGCGGCGATATTCACATTGCGGGAAACGTCTCGAGCCAATTCATTTCGGCTCTGATGTTAATTGGCCCGATGTTGGACGAAGGGCTTACAGTGCACGTTACGGGTCCGCTCATTTCTCGCTCATATGTAGAAATGACCGCTGACGTGATGAGATCATTTGGTG
>JANQYF010000018.1:12154-13828 GCA_030729045.1 Ilumatobacteraceae bacterium | reverse complement strand
CGATGGATATGTCGAATTGCTCGGACCTAGTTCCTGCTGTAGCGGTGGCATGCTGCATGGCGTCAGGCGAAAGTGTCTTGTCGGGAATCGGATTTATCCGCAACAAGGAAAGTGATCGACTTGGCGACCTTGCCAAAGAGTTGAATCGCGCTGGAGCAAACGTGACTGTTGAGCACGATGGGCTTCGAATTGTTGGTCCATGTATGTGGACATCTGTTGTCTTTGATACTCACCATGATCATCGAATGGCAATGGCTTTGTCGCTACTGTCTTTGTGTTCAGCGGGAATGGAAGTTGCAGATCCCGAAGTCGTAACAAAGAGTTGGCCGACCTTCTTTGCGGACATGACGCCAATCCTCGGTGCTAATGAGAAGGGCAACTAGCCTGTGGCAATGAACGTAACGGTCGCTGCTTTTGATGTGGACGAAACCCTCACGGTACGCGATTGTGTTGTGCCTTTCATGAGGTCGGTTGCAGGTGTCGGGCGACTAATTAAGGTGACGCTCTCTGATATCGGAACAACCATTCAAAGCGTGAGGCGACGAGATCGCGATTTTCTGAAGGCGAAATTTGTTGCAGGCGTATTCTCAGGAAGGAACGCTCGAGAAATCGAGGCTCTCGGAGTTCAATTTGCTTCAAAAGTGGCAGATGGATGGTTGCGAGGCGACGTTGCTTCACGCATGCGTTGGCACCAGGAACAGGGCCACGTTGTGATTCTTGTGTCGGCATCGTTAGGTGCATACCTGCACCCGTTAGGTGATCTTCTGGAAGTAGACGCTGTTTTGTGCACCGAGTTAGAAGAAAAGGATGGCCTTCTGACGGGCAAATTGGTCGGCCAGAATTGTCGTGGAGAAGAAAAAGCTTCCCGGGTTCAGAAGTGGTGCCAAGATTCCGGAATAGCGATCGAGGATCTTGTATATGCGTATGGAGATTCATCAGGGGACACCGAATTATTGGAGCTTTTTTCAGAACCTACGTGGGTGAACGATATTGATTTAGTGGTGTTGGCCGCATGATTCTGGCGTGCATCAAAGAAGCTCGTCCGTCTCAATGGACTAAGAACGTTTTGGTCTTTGCTGCGCCAGCAGCACTTGGGGTTCTCAACGAATGGTCGTCACTGGGTAAGACGCTTGTTGTTTTTGCCGCTTTCTGCATGGTTGCAAGCGGTACGTACTACTGGAACGACATCATGGACGTTGAGCAAGACCGTCAGCACCCGAAGAAACGAAATAGACCCATTGCAAGAGGTGCTGTTCCTCTTTCTGTAGCTCGAGTTGTTGGTTCCGTTCTGCTGATTAGTGGTCCAGTTCTCGGTTATGTTGTGCGACCAGCTGCCGGAGGCATCATTGCGCTGTATGCAGGCCTGACTATTGGTTACAGCACGGGGTGGAAGCACATACCTCTACTCGATTTGTCTCTGGTAGCTAGTGGTTTTGTTCTACGCGCCATGGTTGGTGCAGCTGCCACTCAAACACCGATGTCTATGTGGTTCGTGCTGTGCATCACGTTCGGCTCTTTTTTCATTGTCACAGGAAAACGTTTTGCGGAATTACTAGAAATGGGCGATCAGGCGGTCGTGACACGTACCTCTTTGAAGTCCTATTCTCTCGTGTATCTGCGGCAACTACTGGTTGTGTCGTGCACCGCAACTGTTGTGACGTATTGCATGTGGGC
>JANQYF010000018.1:0-12054 GCA_030729045.1 Ilumatobacteraceae bacterium | reverse complement strand
GGTCTAGAATTTGATGCATGGTTATGCAGCGTCTCTCAGGATGGGGTCGCACTGCCTGGACCGTTGCAGATCTCGTGCACACTACTGATGTTGATGTCGTTCGCTCGACAATCGGCACCGCAGGCGAGCGAGGCGCTATTTCACGTGGGCTAGGTAGGTCATATGGTGCTGCAGCTCAAAATGCAGGTGGAATAGTTCTCGAGATGACTGCCGAAAATGACCCGATGGGCATTGACGCAGATTTTGATCCTCTGACTGGACTTCTCACCGTTGCTGCAAGCGTAAGCATCGATGCGATATTGCGGATGTGTGTTCCACAAGGTTGGTTTATTCCCGTTACTCCTGGCACCAGGTTTGTCACTGTGGGCGGGGCTATCGCGTCTGATATCCATGGCAAGAATCATCACATCGACGGAAGCTTCGGACAGCATGTTCGCTCTTTGACGCTGATGTTGTCGAATGGTGAAGTTGTTGAACTTTCACCCGAACAGAATCCGGCGTGGTTTTGGGCGACTGTTGGCGGAATGGGTCTTACCGGAGTAGTACTTCGGGCAACTGTTGCAATGTTGAAGATTGAGTCTTCACGTGTTGAAGTCGAAACTGTTCGGTTAGAGAATTTTGATGCCGTATGCGCAGCCATGAGCGCTGACGGCGTTGATGACGACTATCGATATTCCGTGGCGTGGGTAGACCTACTTGCTACCGGGGCCTCAATGGGTCGCGGAGTATTGACACGTGGTGATCATGCCGCCGCAAGCAAGGTAGATAACAACGACCCTCTGGCGTATGACCCTCGTTTAACAGTGTCCGCACCAGGTTGGGTCCCAAATGGGTTATTGAACAAGTGGTCGATTAAGGCATTTAACGAAGCTTGGTACCGCAAGGCGCCAGCTAAGAGTCACATTGGTTTGGAATCCATACCCGCGTTCTTTCATCCACTCGATGGGGTTAACCGTTGGAACCGCCTCTACGGCAAACAGGGATTCATTCAGTATCAATTCATTGTTCCGCTTGATCGCACTGACGTGTTACGCAAAGTGATTGAGAAGTTCTCAGATGCAGGCGTTGCATCGTTTCTTGCGGTGCTAAAGAGGATGGGTCCTCAGAACAATGCACCAATGTCATTTCCCACAGAAGGCTGGACATTGACGCTTGATATGGCCGCAGGTATCTCTGGTTTGGCTGAACTGTTGTCTGACGTTGATTCACTTGTTTTGGATGCTGGTGGTCGCCACTATCTGGCAAAGGATTCTCATGTTTCTGCATCTGCCGTTCGTCGTGGATACCCGCGCATCGACGAGTGGATGAGTACTCAAGAAGAAATGGATCCCATTGGGTTATGGCGTAGCGATTTATCTCGCCGTTTGGGTTTAGTTGATTACAGGAGATCGTTATGAAAAATGGTGTAGGCGTTGCCCAAACTATCGTGTTGTTCGGCGGTACTAGCGAGATAGGACTTGCAATTCTGGGCAAACTGGTGAAACCGGGAGTGTCTCATGTGGTTCTTGTCAGTCGCGATATCGATGCTGCTGAAGTTCAGATTGCCGACATTGCAGAACGGTACCCGGATCTTGAAGTTCACCACGTGCGGTTCAATGCAGATGACTCTGCATCAATGGTGCATGTTGTAGCAGAAGTTTCACAACAAATAGGAGACATTGACGTTGCCGTTATTGCCCAGGGTGCACTGCAAGAAGGTGTTGATTATTATGCAAACCCAGCTGCGCTGTTGTCGGTTGCGGACGTTAACTTCACCGGCACCATGGTGTTGATGTATGCACTTGCAGCGCAGATGCGTTCGCAGGGATACGGCAAGATGGTTTTGCTGTCGTCAGTGGCAGGCGAACGAGTTCGTAAAGGCAACCCTGCGTACGGCGCCACCAAAGCCGGTATCGATGGGTTCGCTCTAGCACTTGATCATGAATTGGTCGGATCTGGTGTTTCAGTGTTAGTCGTGCGTCCTGGGTTTGTCACTACGAAGATGACAAAAGGCATGGACAAAGCTCCGTTTTCTACGGATGCAGATTCTGTAGCAACAGCTGTTGACAAAGCAATCTCATCTTCGAAGACGGTCATCTGGGTTCCCGGATTACTGCAATATATGTTTTTGATACTGAAGAATCTGCCCACTGCCGTGTGGCGCCGACTTCCGCTGTAACCGTTTAGGGGATCGCGCCTCGGACCCCGTAGATACCCATCACAGTTACTAGTCCACCAATCATCACAATTACTACCAATGGCCACCATCTGTCTTCGTCGTCGCGCAATGCCCTCGCTACGGGGAAGAAGAGTGGGAATGCTGTGAACAGAAACCTGGGTCTTGCAGTAACAGTCGCTGGAATCAACATGAGCCCAAGGATGACTGCTGTATATGTCCAGTAGATGAGATTCATCTTGTATTTGCGAGCCATGTACAGGGCAATCAACATGGCACCAACGCTTGCTGCAGTGAGCACGGACGTTGGTGAACTCACAGGATGTATGATGAAATCGACAGTTCTTTGCACGGCAGTTGCACCAAAACTGGTGCCTTCCTCCCATGCTTCTCGTTGAACACGGAACCATGCGGCGTCCTCTCCGGTGTGCATGCGAAGGAACCACATAAATCCGATAAATCCGAGGGGCGACAGAGCGGGGGCAATAAGGGATCGCCAATCTCTATCGTTACGAATGGCAAGTAAAGATGCCACTGCACATGCTGCAACGAGTGCAACGCCATTTGGACGTGTTGCGGTGGCCATGGCGGCAAGAACTCCTGCCCATAGCCAGTGCTTATCGCGCAGGGCAATGAAACACAGCGCAACAATTGTGAGCATTAGTGCTTCGGAGTAGGCCATGCTCAGCACGAAACTGCCCGGAAACAGAGCTATAAGAATCATCGCCTTCTCGGCAGTCTTGATGTCGAAAAGTCCACGGCACAAATAGCCAGCAAGGAATACGAACATTGCTCCGAGGAGGATGTTGATTGCCAGGGCCACACTGACAGGCCCACCAGGAATTACAACATCGATGTAGTGAACAAAACGCGGGTAGAGAGGGAAGAACGCAGCTCGTGCATCAGAGACAAAGTAGGTCACATTGGGCATGATGTGATGCGGATAACCCTCACGTACAACATCGAGGTACCAGTGACCATCCCAACTCGCCAGAATGTCGGCAAGCCCGCTGAGGCCGTTGGTTGGTTCAACATCATTTGAACGATCGGTAACTGCTTGTGCAGCGACGGCAATGGCGGCCCCCATGATTACAAACAAGCGTGACAGCAAATAAACGATTCCCGCTCTGCGAAGAGTTCGACCCCATGGATCGGAGGCGGGTGGAATATGGAGTCGGCGGGCGAGTGAAATGGTTGTCATATGTTCCTAAAACGAATGAATCAATTATTGCCTATGGAGATCGGGGTGAGTGGGCTTTAGGGAAGAGCCCGTGTGGGTATTGGGTCCCAAAAAGTGACACGATTGGGAATGGCTGAAATTGAACTGACATACCCACGCGATGGCATTGCATTGGTCACAATGAATAGGTCGGACAAGCTAAACGCAATGACTTCTACGATGGTGGAATCGTTGCACCAGACCTTTACTGACATTGGTAAGTCTCGTGATGTGCGTGTGGTGGTGCTTACTGGAAGCGGACGAGGCTTCTGTGCCGGACTTGACCTTGGAGGTTATGGAGACGCTCCAGGTTTCGAGTGGAATGGAAGTGTCGAAAAAGGTTTCGCTGTGCAGAAACATATTGCGTCACTTATCCCAAAGATGAGGTCGATTCCGCAACCGATTATTGCGGCGGTGAACGGGCCTGCTGCTGGCGGTGGCTTTGCTCTAGTTCTCGGTTCTGACCTACGCCTATGTTCCGAGACTGCTCGATTCAACGCAGCATTCATCAGGATTGGTCTGTCAGCGTGCGATATCGGAACTAGCTGGTTACTACCTCGGCTGATAGGTGCAGCCCGAGCCCACGAAATCATGTTGACGGGTCGACTGTTTGATGCAGAGGAGGCACTTCGAATAGGGCTTGTGACTGAAGTCTTGCCTCCAGAGGTACTACTCGACGCCGCGTATGTGAAGGCGCAAGAAATCATGCTGAATAGTCCAATAGGTGTTGCTCTTACGAAAGAGGGCATGTGGGCATCCTTGGAGATTCCTGGACTACAAGCGGCAATTGACATGGAGAACCGCCAACAGATAATGGCTAGTTTTTCTGATGACGCGCGCGAGACTCAACGGGCCAAGCGTGAGGGGAGACCTCCTCAATATCGCTCGTGATCGTTCTTAACTTTTTGTTCGGAAGTGATGCGGAATCGGTGGAGACGACCTATTGCGACTAGTTTTGTGTCGTGAGCGAACGTGAAATCATGTCCTGGGAAATATTTGGGGAAGCGAGCCGAGAGCTAGCTACCAGTGTCGCTGAAGGGGGATACGAGCCCGACATCATTTTGGCTATTGCACGAGGTGGATTGCTTGCTGCTGGTGCACTCGGTTACGCGTTGGCTGTAAAGAATCTGTACACAATGAATGTTGAGTTCTATACGGGTGTAGACGAGCGTTTGCCGGTACCGATGATTTTGCCTCCTGTGCCTGACCTTGTTGAGCTGCGTTTTGCTCGTGTGCTTATTGTCGACGATGTCGCAGATACTGGTCACACTCTTAAGATCGTTCAAGACTTTTTCAAGGGTCGTGTGAAAGAAGTTCGTTCAGCAGTGTTGTACGAGAAGTCGCACTCAGTTGTTCAATGTGAATATGTATGGAAGCACACTGACTTGTGGATCAACTTCCCGTGGAGCGACAAAGACCCGGTTGTTAAGCGTTCCGGAATCGTGAAAGACGCCTAAGCGTCAGCCCATTTCTTTAATGATGGTCAGAGCAGCATTGCGGCCGCTCGACCCCCATACTCCGGCTCCGGGGAAAGTGGCTGCCCCCGTGAGGTAGAGGCCCTTGATGGGTGTGTGGTACCTCGTGAGTTCTGGCGTCGAACCCATGAAAGCTGCGAGCGGTCCGCCACCAAAACTGGTTGCATGACCCTTCGGAAGATGGAACTGCGATTCGTAGTGCGACGGAGTAAGAACTCGCCATTGTTCAATTGAATCCATAAACCCTGGCTGAACTAACGATCCGAATTGGCGTAACCATCTCTCTGGTTCATCAATAGATTCCCACCCATCGGTAAATGAGTACGGCGTGTACAACGCCTCAAGACTGAACACGTTTTTCCCTGGCGTAACGATGGTGTCATCGATATTGGAAGGGGTGTTAGCAAGCAGCGCCATTCGCGGCATCGTTTTGCCTTCGTGCATTAATTGAGAACCTCGATGCAGTTCTGCCAGTGATGGGCTTACGATGATGGTAGAGCCAGTGGTTTGATGATTGGTGAGTGAATTTGTGAAGGCATTGAGCACTGGTGGTGTATTTGTGATTGCATCAATCTTGGACTCATACCCTTCGCCTGGGGTGTGGCTCTTCCAACGATTGACGAGCGAATTTGCTTTGGCTGGGGGGTTCTTTAACCATTGAACGAACGTGCGTTGCGGGTCACATGCAGAGACAACTATGCGTGCAGTAACCGTAGCTCCATCGCCCGTCTGCACGGCACTAACACGAGACCCCTCACAAATGATTCCAACCACCCGAGTAGTTGTTCGTAGAAAGCCACCGGCTGCAAGAAACGATTGTTTGAGAGCTTCTGGCAACATTCCGCTTCCGCCAACAGGACGACCAAGAGTGCCGACATGCCGCAAGGCATAAGAGATAGCGCCGAGTCCAGTGCCTGGAGTTTCTGGAGACAGTCCCCACACGACAGGACCTTCTACCATTGCTGGGCCAATGACGGCTTCGTTGTCAAAAAATTGACGCATGACGTCAGCAGCCGACATCCGACTCATGCGCAGCATGGAGGCAACACCACGACCACCTCTGCGAATAACTGTTGAAAGAAGTGATCCCCGCGTTGGGGGATTCGCGGCTGCTTCCAGAATCAACCGCGCAACAGGTATGGCCGTGTTCGCGAATTGTCTATATCCGTCGACTGAGTCCGGATGAGCAACTGCCAGTTCGTCAATGGTCTTATCGACGTCGTGCCACAACGGCCAAAATTTTTCTGTTGTCCAGTCGCCGTTTATCTGTGGCGGTTCGACATCAATGTATTGAAGACCGTGTGCTGACAAGTTGAGTTCTTCAGCAATTGGTGTAGTGCGAAATGTGAGGTGATCACAGTTGCAAATATTGACAGTCGCGCCACCGTATTGCTCGCTGGCTGCAGTGCCTCCAACATCAGAACGGGCTTCAATGAGCAACGTTGATAAGCCGTGTCGGGCTAGATACGCAGCAGTGACCAGCCCATTATGGCCAGCGCCAATAACGATGGCGTCAAAATCTGTTTCTGAGCGCTTAGTCACGGTCTCTATTCAAGCACTCAGATAGGTTTGTCGCATGACTTCTTCACGATTACTGGGTGATCTCTCCGCATTGCAATTATCAGCTGAATTGTCAAAGGATTCGATAATTGTTTTGCCCTTGGGTGCAATTGAACAACATGGGCCTCACTTGCCATTGAACACAGATTTCGTCGTTGCAGATGCCGTGTCTCGAGCCGCCGTGGACAAGTTCGGTGCTGAGACCAATGCATGGTTATTGCCCACGCTCCCATTTACGAAATCAAATGAGCATGCATGGGCAGCCGGAACAATGTGGCTATCTGCCACAACCATGATGGCTGTTATTGACGACATTGGGCGGTGTGTAGCCTCGACTCCTGCAAAGAAGCTCATGTTCATCAATGGGCACGGAGGCAACAGTGCACTGATGGCAATGATGAATCGGGAACTTCGTTTGAAGTACGGACTTCAAACTTTTCTTGCTCACCCGCACATGCCGGCTGATCAAGGTGGTACGTCTGCTGAATCAGAACTTGGTATGGGAGTGCATGGCGGTGTTGACGAAACGTCTGTCATGTTGCACCTTCGACCTGACCTTGTAGACATGTCGCTTGCGGTGCGTCGCGTGCCGGAAGGTCTGGCAGAAAATGAACAGGTGAAGTTCGGTGGTCGCGTTGCATTCGGCTGGCTGTCGAACGATTTTTTCCCTGAAGGCCATATTGGCGACCCAACCGGAGCTAGTGCCGACTTAGGTTCCCGTATGTTCGCGGGAGCCGTTGAATCACTTGGCGGCGCAATGAAGGAAATAAGTCGATTCGACTTTGGTCGCTAAACACAAAAGGGGAGGAGCATTTCTGCCCCTCCCCAATATTTTGTGGTTGATTAACCGAGCTTGATTGCTGGGTTGATGTACTTGTTCGTGACGATGTCGTCAGCGACCAGGCCTTCTTTCACCTCTGAACCGGTTGACGTGAACACTGGAGCTGCGGTCGCAATGAACGCGGTTACGCGGTCCATGTCGAACGAACCAAGAGTTCCATCTGGGCTGTTAGCAATAAGGTTGTCTTCTTGCATCTTTGCAACCGCTGCCTTGGCCTGACCTGCGTCATAGACCCAACCATTGTTGTACTGGTTGACAGCCTCAAGAATGAGTGCATTGGTTGTGTCAGGCGCTGCAAGGTAATCAAGGGCAGCCTGTTGAATCACAGGAACAAGAGCCGTCAAGCATGAGTCGTACTTCGTGATATTGGCTGGTGTGCCACCAAGTGACTGCGCATATGCGGTCCAGCCGGCATCATGGATGTATTGGTATCCAACGTCCTTCATCCAGTCCTTAAGGACATTCTTATAGAAGTATGGCTCAGATGTTCCGAAACCTTGTTGGGTGTCTTTTCCGCCTGCAGCAATGAATGATGCTGGGGAGCCGTCGTAGGTTCCGTCAACTTGCTTCTTATCAAGGATGCCTGTCGAAGTGAAGTAGTCCATGTATGCAGCGCCATCGAAATAGCGAACCTTTGCACCGGTTGCCTTCAAATCAGCAATGGTTTTCACGTCTGGGTACGTAACTGGGTCCCACATGATGATTTGTGGGTTGATGTTGAATGGTGCAACAACAGCAATCGTTGGAAAGTCGTCACCTGAGTGAGAAACTTGTTCGTCTGTGCTGGTGAATCCGAGAAGAATGCTTGGATCCTTGTACAACTCTGCAGTGACTTGGCTGTATCCGATTGCTGGTCCGCCAGCGCGAATCTCAATTTTCACACCAGTGGTTTTTCCACCTGCCATGAGATCACCCGTAACACGTTGTTTGGCCTTATCGATGGTGTAACCAGGACCAACGAGTTGATAAAGGTTTCCATGTTCAGCTTCTGGGTTCCAGTCTGTCTGTAGTGAAACAGTGGCTGGGCAGCCAGCTGCGACAAGGTCGACGCCGGTTGCTGCTGCTGCAGTTGTGTCGGGTGCAGCAGTATCGCTGCCACCGCACGCTGCAAGCGTGAGTGCTGCAATAACTGCAGTTGCTAGTAGTGGTCTTTTCTTCATGGTTGGTTGTTCTCCTGGTAGTTGGTGATGTGTGGGTCAGTGACCCCTATTGATGATGTGCCACTTCCCAATGGCTCTACGAGAGACCCATCCGAAAAAGAGGAACACCACCAGACCGAGTGTGCTGGCAAGAATGATTGCTGTGATGAGCTCTGGGCCCCACAGGCGGTTTCGGTATACGTCAATCTGTGCCCCAATTCCGACTACGCCACCTTGACGGAAGTAGAAGTCGCCAACAACTGCACCGATGACTGCAAGGCCTGCCGAGATACGAAGACCAACAAAAATATTTGGCAACGCTGCAGGAAATTGAAGTTTGACCAAACGGGTCCACTTCGATGCACCTTGCAATGTAAACAATTCGTGCTGACTCTTGTCTGCCGACAGAAGTCCGAAGAGAGTGTTGCTTACGATTGGGAAAATCGCAATGAGCACAACAACTAACAGACGTTGTGTCTGAGTGCCATCAATCAGCGCACGAATGAGTGGTGTTAACGCAAGCACCGGCGCGCTCTGCACAGCTACGAGATACGGCCACGTTGCTCTTTCTAGCCATCGACTCGAACTCATCAAGACGGCGAGGCTCATGCCCATCACGATGGTGATTCCAAGCCCTAGCAATGCAACTTTCGCTGAATCCCATAGCGACATGAGAATCGGTTGCAGCCCGCGACGCTCGCCAGAATTCCACACAAAGAATCCCTCTTTGATTACCGTATGAGGCGTTGGCAGCAAGAATCTCTTCTGCTCCGGTAGGACAACGGTTGACAAGAGATACCAAAAGCCGATGAACACCAAGAAGACAACGACGGGTCCAACGTAGTCGGCGAATGAAAATTTGTCGCGTCTGTCCGGAATAACTTCATCAACAGGACTCGAGATTGGGTTCACGGCACTCATTGGTGGGCTCCTCTGAGTGCGTGCGAAATTTTCCCACACAATTCGCCAAATTCCGCCTCGTATCGAAGATCATGATTCCGCGGATAAGCGAACGGAACGTCAAATTCAGCAATGATTTTTCCGGGTCGAGCTGACATTACGAGAACCTTTGTTGACATATAGACAGCTTCAGTTATCGAGTGAGTAATAAACAGTCCGGCAAAACCCTCGTGTTGAAACAAGCGAAGAAGTTCATCGTTTAAGCGTTCACGCGTAATTTCGTCAAGAGCACCGAACGGTTCATCAAACAAAAACACCTTAGGCTTCATCACCAATGAGCGTGCGAGGGATGCACGCATGCGCATACCGCCTGATAGTTGACGTGGGTATTTATCTTCAAACCCGCTGAGCCCGACAAGCTCAATGGCCTGAGCTGCAAGTTGATGTCTCTCGGCCTTCGGAAGTTTGTGAAGTTCAGCGATGAGTTCTACGTTTCTAGCAACTGTGCGCCACGGCATCAGTGTTGCATCTTGAAATACATACCCGATGCTGTTGCGGTCAATTGAGCAGGTGCCTCCTGTGTTTGCTTCCAGGTTGGAAGCAATTCTCAGAAGAGTTGATTTGCCGCACCCTGATGGGCCAACAACTGTTACGAATTCACTCGCGTTGATTCCGAAGGAAACGTTGTCGAGTGCCTTTGTCCCATCGTCAAATGTCATTGACACGTTTTCAAAAGACAAAAGCGTGGAGGAGGGCGAAGTGGAGGAAGAGTTATTCATCTCGATTGTCTCCGTCGCACTCACTAGAAACAAGATAGGGCATAGTTAGGGTCGCCTGTGTCACGAAAAGGTTTACTTTCTGTTACGAATTTGATTATCGATTACGACGCCGCCATATACAACAATTCTGTCGGGGGGCCCCATCGCAATCGACTCACGAAGGTTAGTCGCTGGTATCGCTGCGAAATCTGCGCGTTCACCAACTGCCAGCGAAATGGTGACACCGTGAACTGCTCTATGTGCATTCGATGTGACCATTTGAATTGCTTGATTTGCGGTCGAGTGAGCTGAGATCATGAGGAGTGAGGCGATTTCTAAAGGATCACCACGGCCTACCAAGTTGAAGGGGTCCTGCAAGTTGTCAGCTCCGGCCGCTACAACGACACCGGCCTGTTGGAGCCTGTGGATAGGTGTGATTGCCCGGGCTGGATTGGTTGATACGCCACGTTCTTGAAGATACAGATTGGTCTGCGGCAAGGCCGTGATGGTGATACTGCCAGTTGCAGCTTTTGCCGCAATTCGGTCAATGTCATACTCAGACCTTGTGGATAATGAAACGCAATGGCTTGCGTTCACTTGGTGTGACACATTGTCTCGAATCACGACATCTGCAAGATGTTCTAAATCAGTTGAGTCTGGGCGCATGTTTTCGTCTGCGTGCAAGTCAAGTGGCAATCCTGAATCAATCGCGAGTCCGAGAAGGAATTCGACAGCGCCACGAGGATCAGGGTCGAGGTGTGGACACCCACCGACTACATCAACACCAGCTGCGATTGCGTCGCGGGCGAGAGCTTGACGTTCTTTGCCATCTATTCCAGTAATTGGCCACTCCAAAAGCATGGCTACCTGAATGTCCATGAAATGTGAGCATTCTTGCTTAACTTCTAACAGGGCATGGACAGAAGAAAGGCCGCCTGACAGGGTGGTGTCTGCGTGTGTCCTAATGGAAGTGACTCCATTTTGAGACATCAATTTCACGGCACGCGTAGCTCGCTCGACAATGTCCTGGTGAGTGATAGTTGTGCGAACTTCTTCCAGTCCCTTAATGGCGCCCATGAGGTCTCCAGCTGGATTCGAGATTCGATCCGCGAGAAAAGCTTTATCAAGATGCGCATGGGGCTCTACAAATGGAGACGAAACAATGAAGCCGCTGAAGTCAATTGTTGAGCCGCAAGGAACCGGACACTGTGAGGGGCTTCCAATCCAAGCTATGAGTCCGTTCTGAACTGCAATGTCTACAAGTGCGCCGTCAATCAACCGCCCATTTGTAAAAAGGATTGAATTTGTCACTACTGGCTTACACCAATGGTGACAAGGAAGGTAGTGGACGACGATCCATGGTCTCGCCAAGTTTGGGCATCACTTCCTCGGCAACCATGTGCAACTGGTCCTTCATCTCTTGGCGAGTGAGTCCAGGCAGATCGAAAAAGATAATCAGATGTTTGAGGTCAAGAAGATCTCGCCAGAAACCGATGGTGTCGACGACATCGTCGACGGAACCAATTGCTTGAATCTTTTGGTCAATCGACTCCTGCACTGTCGGGCAATGATCGAATGCAACTTTTGAACCATCTGCGTTGCGGTAACTTGCGAATCTGCCGTACGGAGCAAGGAACCGGCAGAACTCGTCATGTCCAGGCTTGCCCTTCTTCATGGCTGCTTCACGTGTTTTACCGACATGCACATTCAGAACGAGACAACGATCTTCTCCGGGTGCTACTGGTTTACCCATGTCGTCGCGAATCGCAGCGAATTTATTCCATTTATCTAATTGGCTATCAGCGTTCTGGAGCCAGTACACAGCTTTGTGGCCTGCACGGGGAACGTACTCGATTGTCTCTGGTGAAGTAACTGGTTGAAAAACGTCGATACTTCTCTGAGGGCGAGGTATGAGTGTGAGGTCGTCAACGTTTGAACCGCGATCTGGAATGTCGTCAGGAGGGAAGACAAAATGTTTCCCACGGAAACTGAATCGCTCATTTGCCC
>JANQYF010000017.1 GCA_030729045.1 Ilumatobacteraceae bacterium | reverse complement strand
GCACGTCGATCATCTTGGGTCATGACTTGTTGCCCAACGTTCGAGGTGAAGCTAGTACTTCGCTGAGTGTTTCGATTGCGGAGCGCTCTTCATCAGAAAGTTTCGTTGGCACGTTCACATCCACGGTGACAATGAGGTCACCGGTTTGCTTCGGCAATTCAATACCTTTACCTTTTACGCGGTGACGCGAACCACTTTGTGTTCCGGCCTTTAAGCGCAAAGTCACTTCGCTGCCATCAAGAGTTGGCACTGCAATTGTGGCGCCCAACACTGCTTCGGTAAATGAAACAGGAACTCGCGTCAGTAAGTTCACACCCTCACGTGAAAACAATGGATGCGGTGCAACATTGCATTCCACGAACAAGTCGCCAGCTGGACCACCGTTGCGCCCGGGGCTACCACGGCCTTTCAGACGAATACGTTGGCCATTGTCGACGCCCGCAGGAATACGTACATTCACTTCACGTGGACGACGTTCAATACCTGTGCCTCGACACGTTGCGCACGGATTTTCGATAATGACGCCATTGCCACTGCATGAGCGACATGGTTGCGAGAACGAAAACATTCCTTGGTTGTCTGCAGTAGAACCGCGACCACCACAGGCAGCGCATGTTTTCGGTGTTGTACCGGCACGAGCACCTGAACCAGAACATGATGAACATTGTGCATCTGCAGTGAGATGTAACGATGTAGTGATGCCATGAGCAGCATCAACGAAATCAAGTGTCAACGTTGTTTCAATATCTTGTCCGCGCTGTGGCCCAGTTGATCCGCCACCACGACGTCCACCACCGCGTCCAAACATTTGGCCCAAGATGTCACCGAAACCATCGCCGCCCATGTCGAAACGAATGTTTTGCCCGCCGGGTCCGCCGCCGAATCCGCCCATGGGGCCAACACGACGTACTTCGTCGTACTCTGCTCGTTTCTTTTCATCACCAACAACGTCGTAGGCAGCAGAGATGTCTTTGAACTTCTCTTCCGCTACTGCATTGTCAGGGTTTGCATCAGGGTGATACTGGCGAGCAAGCCGCCGGTACGCCTTCGTGATGTCTTTGACAGTTGCGTCTTTCGACACGCCAAGTACTGCGTAATAGTCCTTCTCGTACCATTCGCGCTGACCTGACATGACTTATCCCCGCACCTTCACCATGGCAGCGCGTAGTACGCGGCCCTTCCATTCGTATCCAGTGCGTAGCACTTCAACAACGATTGGTTCTGCGCCGTCACCCTCTTCATGGACAACAGCTTCTGACGTGGTCGGATCAAATGGCTTATCCAAAAGATCAAGCGCAACAAGGCCCTGCTTCGATAACGCAGCCATCAGCGCTGACCAAATGGGTTCAACGCCATCTGCTCCGTGCGCGAAAGCAGCTTCACAGGCATCAAGAACTGGCAGCAATGAATCAGCAATTCGGCCTGTTGCTCGATCTACTTCATCTGACATGTTCGACGAAGCACGCTTTTTGTAGTTTTCAAAATCTGCCTGCAAGCGAAGTGCGATGTCTTTGAACTCATTTCGTTCTTGAACAAGCGCATCAATGTCGTGCTCGATTAGTTCAACTATCTCAGCGTCTATCGCATCTTCTGGTTGTTCAACATTGTCTTCTGACATGAATTACTGCTCATCTACAATTTCAGCATCAACGATGTCGTCATCGTTCGGTGCACCTTGTGCTCCTGATGCTGATGTGCCAGCTGCTTCACTGTCGCGAGCTGCTGTTTCGTACAACTTCTGGCTGAATGCCTGGCTGGCGCCCATCAGAGTTTCTGTAGCTGCCTTGATGTCATCGACATTGTTTCCAGCAATAGCGGTCTTGAGAATTCCAAGCGGGCCTTCAACAGCTGCCTTTTCTTCTTCAGTTACCTTGTCGCCTTGTTCTTTCAGAACTTTTTCAGTTTGGTACACAAGCGAGTCTGCATTGTTGCGCACTTCAGCTTCTTCGCGACGGCGCTTGTCATCTTCTGCATGTGACTCAGCATCGCGAATCATCTCTTCTATTTTTTCTTTGCTGAGAGACGACGAGCTGGTGATGGTCATGGACTGCTCTTTGCTTGTGGCGCGGTCCTTGGCCGAAACATGAACGATTCCGTTTGCGTCAATGTCGAATGTGACTTCGATCTGAGGCATACCGCGCGCAGCAGGTGGAAGATCAACCAAGTTGAACTTGCCAAGTGACTGGTTGTAGCTAGCCATTTCGCGCTCACCCTGGAGAACGTTGATCTCTACAGATGGCTGGTTGTCATCTGCAGTGGTGAACACTTCTGTACGGCGAGTAGGAATTGTGGTGTTGCGCTCGATGAGTTTTGTCATCACGCCGCCCTTGGTTTCAATTCCTAAAGACAACGGTGTGACGTCAAGAAGCAAGATGTCTTTTACATCGCCCTTCAACACTCCGGCTTGAACAGCTGCACCAATGGCAACAACTTCGTCTGGGTTTACAGACTTGTTTGGTTCTTTGCCTGTCATGTTGAACACCAGTTCTTGCACAGCTGGCATACGAGTTGAACCACCAACCAAGATGACGTGATCAATTTGGCTCTTTGTAAGGCCTGCATCTTTAATTGCCTGATCAAAAGCCACACGGCAACGCTCGACAAGGTCTGCAGTCATTTCCTGGAACTTTGAACGAGTCAATGATTCGTCAAGGTGCAACGGGCCTTCTGCAGTTGCAGTAATAAACGGCAAGTTGATTTGAGTCTGTTGTGTTTGTGACAATTCAATCTTTGCTTTTTCAGCAGCTTCTTTCAGACGCTGAACAGCCATGCGGTCTTGCGCAAGATCAATACCGTGCGCGCTCTTGAACTGTTGTGTCAACCAATCAATGATGCGCTGATCCCAGTCGTCTCCACCAAGGTGAGTGTCACCGTGTGTGCTCTTTACTTCAAAAACCCCGTCGCCAATTTCAAGAACAGAAACGTCGAATGTTCCACCACCAAGGTCGAATACCAAAATGGTTTCGTCTTGTGATGACTTGTCGAGGCCGTATGCAAGCGCTGCAGCAGTTGGCTCGTTGATGATGCGCAAAACATTGAGACCAGCAATTGCGCCGGCTTCTTTTGTTGCGGTGCGCTGTGCGTCGTCGAAGTATGCAGGAACTGTAATAACAGCATCTGTGACTGTGTCACCGAGATACGCCTCTGCATCACGCTTCAACTTCATCAGTGTGCGTGCACTGATTTCTTGCGGTGTGTACTTCTTGCCGTCAATGTCTTCAGAGGTCCACGTGGTTCCCATCTGGCGCTTAATGCTGCGGAAAGTGCGATCAGGGTTGGTGATCGCTTGACGCTTTGCCACTTCACCAACAAGAACTTCGCCGGCCTTTGAAAAGGCAACGATGGACGGCGTGGTGCGGGCACCTTCTGAGTTTGGGATGACGACTGGTTCGCCAGCCTCAAGAACTGAAACGACTGAGTTTGTGGTTCCGAGGTCGATTCCGACTGCTTTTGCCATGGGGTTATGTCTCCTGTACTTGGTTCCGACAAGACGTCGGATACGGGTGGGGTGACATCACAATATGGGGACTAGCCAGAGATACCAACCTTTGATATAGAAAAGTTGATACGAAGCGACTCAAGATTTGTCAGGCTCCCCTGATAGCACCGATTCTTCACAGATTTCCCTGCCGCCATGGCCTCAGACCTACGATGAGGATGTGCTCGGTAATCTCGTCCTCCTCCGCCATGGTCAAAGTACCTGGAATGAACTGAACCTCTTTACTGGCTGGCACGACGTGCCCCTTTCACCCCTGGGCGAACGGGAAGCCGCCGAAGCCGGCCCCACCATGGCAGCTGCTGGCCTTGTTTTCGATGTTGCTCATACCTCTTTACTAACGCGCGCTGTGATGACCTGCCATTTGGCACTGTCTGGCATGGGCCAGGTGTGGTTGCCCGTGGAACGCCATTGGAAATGGAACGAGCGTCACTACGGCGCACTACAGGGCCTCGACAAAGCCGCGACCACCGCGCAACATGGCGAAGAACAAACCAAGGTGTGGCGCCGTAGCTACGACGTACCACCGCCACCTGTTGATGCTTCCAGTCCCGAGCACCCTGCAAATGATCCTCGGTATCGCCTTGTGAACCCTGCAGATCTTCCGGCCACAGAATGCCTGAAAGATGTAGTCGAAAGAGTGGTCCCACATTTTCACGCCACCGTTGTGCCTCAATTGCGCGCAGGCATGAACGTATTGGTAGCGGCTCACGGCAATTCACTACGCGCCCTAGTTATGGCCCTAGAGAACATTTCGCCCGAGAACATTGCCGAATTGAATATCCCGACTGGGGTTCCCCGCCTCTACAAATTGTCAGACACTCTTGCCGTGAATGAAGTCACCTACCTCGGAGATGCCGAGAAAATCAAAGCAGCAACGGATGCTGTGGCGAACCAAGCAAAACCCAAATAGCTCCGCTGGTAACTAGGTACTTTCAATAGAAGTACACTTGTGTACATGGCAAGTACTAAATCCAACGTCGACCACCTCCGCAACATCTCGCTTTTTTCTGAGTGTTCCGCAAAAGAACTCGGACTCGTAGTAAAGAACTCCACTGAGCGTGTGCTCAAAGCAGGAACCATCATCATGGATCAGGGCCAAACCGGTCGTGAGGCATATGTCATTCTCGAAGGTTCTGCCACCATCAAGCGCAACGGCAAGAAGATTGGTACTGCAAAGGCCGGAGCCGTTGTTGGTGAATTGTCGCTTCTTGACAATGGTCCTCGCACAGCTGCAGTGATCGCCGATTCCGATGTCACGTTGCTTGTTATCTCAGAGCGTGCCCTCAAAAGCGCTATCGACAACATCCCAGCCATCTCACGCAAGTTGCTCAAGGCCCTTGCTACGCGCGTTCGTGAACTCGACCGCGCACATTACGGCTGATACTCATTCTGATCGGGT
>JANQYF010000016.1 GCA_030729045.1 Ilumatobacteraceae bacterium | reverse complement strand
TTTCGCGTAACTGGTTGATGAAAATACACACAGTGTTTGACTTGTTGAGGTTGGCGGTGAGCTTCCGCAATGCCTGGCTCATAAGACGAGCCTGAAGTCCCATGTGGCTGTCACCCATGTCGCCTTCAATTTCAGCACGTGGCGTAAGAGCAGCGACCGAGTCGATAACAACAACGTCAAGTGCACCGGAACGAATAAGCATGTCGACAATTTCGAGAGCTTGTTCACCAGTGTCTGGCTGTGAGATCAATAGTTGATCAATGTCGACGCCAATAGCTTTTGCATACACAGGGTCCATTGCGTGCTCAGCGTCGATGTAGGCACAAATGCCACCATTGCGCTGGGCCTCTGCAACAACGTGCATGGCGAGAGTTGACTTACCAGAGGATTCTGGTCCGTAGATTTCAACAACACGGCCGCGTGGCAAGCCACCAACTCCGAGTGCGAGGTCAAGGGGCAATGCGCCAGTTGGGATGGCTTCGATGGTCATCGAGCTCTTTTCCCCCATGCGCATGATGGAGCCTTTCCCGTATTGCTTATCGATCTGGGCGAGAGCCGCATCAAGGGCCTTATCGCGTTCTGGGGTTGGAGTGGTCATGTGAGTGCCTTTCGGGTTTTCCGCTAGCGGTTGCTGGTGGAATGACGGACTGTACGTAATGGGTGTGTTCGAACAACAACACTGTAACTACGAACACCTGTTCGGTCAAGCATTGTCGCCCAATTTCATGTGTACGGGGCCATCCCCCTCTTGGCAAGGGTGAAACACCCCCAAGATCTGGCTAGGCCAGGGCGCGATTATCAAGCCACGCTTGGGCTTGAGCGAAATCATCAGCTGTTGGAGATCGAAACGTGATGTCAATTGCGAACCAGACCGTATAGGTCAGTGGGTACCCAAGGGTCGGGACAAAGACGGCTAATGATCCCGCGATCAGCAAGAGGGGCACAAGCGCAACTCCGGTGGCAACCGAAATAATCATCCACGAAATGATGGAACCAAAGGTCATGAAAACGCCCATAGTGGCTGCGCCTAATTCGAAACCTTCGTATCCGCGTTCGCGACTGAGACCACACGTTTGGCAGTTATCAGTTTTTGTGTACCACGTTGTAAAAAACCCACCTTTGCCGCCGCACCATGCGCACTGGCGCAAGAGACCGCGAAGAAGTTTCTTCGGCAACGATGGTGTTTTCTGACTATGCAGTGAGTTCGTCAACAAATTCTCCGAAAATATTGGCGTATTGAAGAGCTTCTTCTTCGGTATGCACAACAGATATTAGCCACTGTTCATCAAGTCCTGGCGGAAGGATGATTCCGCGGTTAATACCGTGAATCCATTGCGCATATGCAATATCAAAATCTGTTGCTTTGTAATCGCGATAGTTCTTCACCGCTTCTGTTGACCATGTGACGCAACCTTTAGCGCCGAACTGCACTGTGTGCGCTGGCAAACCTGCGTTGTCGATTATGGAACCACATGCTTCAATCAAAAGTGCGTTACGCGCAACTGTTGCAGCTGTGACTTCTTGTGTGCAGACATCAGCAAGAACAGTCTTAGCGACAGCCATTACCAGTGGGTTTCCGTTGTAGGTACCCACGTGAACGACTTTGCCGCTTTCAATCTGGCCCATGCATTCAAGCGTTCCGCCAAAGGCACCAACAGGCAAACCGCCGCCAATGCTCTTAGCCAAACACACCATGTCTGGTTGCACAGCAAGAGCACCTGTTGCTCCGTTCCAACCAGCAGTGATGCCGGTCTTTACTTCATCAAAAATCAACATGGTTCCGTGTTCACGCGTAATGCGACGAACGTCTTCCAAATATCCAGGTTGCGGCAAGCAAATACCAATGTTTTCCATCACTGGTTCAACGATGAAACATGCAACATCATTTCTCGACAATGCACGCTCTAAGGCATCTGCATCATTGAACGGAATAACGATTGTGTCGTGAACGACAGCATCGGTGACACCAGCGCTTGACGGCACAGACAACGGGTTATCTGCAGGTCCTGCGAAACGAAGATCAGGCTTCTGTGAAACCATTACAACGTCATGATGCCCGTGATATCCGCCTTCAACTTTGACAATCTTGTCGCGACCAGTAACACCCCGCGCAACGCGAATGGCATCCATAGTGGACTCTGTTCCGGAGTTGGTGAAGCGCCACATAGGCAAACCAAAACGATCGCGCAACAACTCTGCAACATCAGCAGTTATTTCAGCTGGCGAAACAAACAATGTTCCACTGTCGAGTTGCGTCTCAATTGTCTTACGAACAAGTGGGTTCACATGACCAGAAAAGAGCGCACCAAAGCCCATGCTGAAGTCAATAAGTTTGTTTCCATCTACGTCAGTCATCCAGGCACCTTGTGCCTTAGCGATAACGATTGGATGTGGGTCATACGCCTGCAAACTTGATGGCACACCGAGGGGAAGCACCTTCTTTGCCCTCGTGTTGGCCGCCTGGGAACCAGGCGTTTTTTCGACGTATGTACGCAACTCACGTTGCGTAATTTGCTTGGCTCTGTCTGCCAAGTTGTGGTGCAACGTGGGATTCATTGCTGACATTGTTATCACCCCGATTAGCGGTTATTTCCATACTACTCGCCTTTTTCGGAGCCTGCGAGAAAACCTTGTTTCCCTTTTGAAGTTGGGACTCTGCTCTCTACATGGCACACTTGATACACGCATGGTGGGCGTAGCTCAGTTGGTTAGAGCGCTAGGTTGTGGTCCTAGAGGCCGGGGGTTCGAATCCCCTCGTTCACCCCAAATCGTGGGCCGGTATCGATTCAGATACCGGCGGCACGAATTCCTCATTGGGGAACGCATGGCCTTGTCGCCTAGTGTTGAACCTCGTAACGCGCCTTTAGCTCAGCTGGTAGAGCAACGGACTCTTAATCCGCAGGTCCTGGGTTCGATCCCCAGAGGGCGCACCAATTTCATCGGAGATTCTCATGGCTGTTCTTGAAGTAGAAACGTTCACCCTGGCTTCAGGGGTTGACGCCAGTACATTTCGCGCTCTGGACGAGCAGATGCAGGAATGGTGCTACGTAAATCGTCCAGGCCTTGCACGTCGCACGACAGCTAGAGCAGACGACGGTACGTATGTAGTGATCACATTGTTCGGTGAGCCATCACGAGCTGACAGCTCGTATTACAAAAACACCAACGCTGTTGTTGCTGCGTGGAGTGCTGCAATTACTGAATCAAGCCGCAGTGTCGCGGTGTATTCACTGTTGTAATTACTGCTGAACCAACGTAATCGGGTTGCCTTCAGGGTCTTCAATACCTGCAATCAACGCACGGCCAGGAATTTGAAACGGTTCCGATGTCAATGTGCCACCTAGTGACACTGCCATCGCGCGTGACGCTTCAACGTTTTTTACCTGAATAAAGAGGGTGACTCCACCGCGAGTGCCTTGACTCATGTGGCCACCAATGCCATTTTCCGGACCACCAATGCCTGTAGGAATCTGACGAAGGAAACCTTCACTAATGTCCCAATTAAACATCTGGCGATAAAACGGTTCGAGCACATCAATATTCAGTGCTTCAATCTGAAAATACACAACAGGGCGTGCCCATTCGTTCGTCATTTTGTTCTCCTATCGGCTGAAGGCTGCAACCACTTCAACGTGGTGTGTCTCTGGGAAAATGTCTAACACTTCTACTTCGCCAAGCTTGTAGCCAGCGTCGCATAGGTACTTTGCGTCACGTGCGCCTGCAACAGGGTCACAACTGACCAAGATGATTGTGTGGGCATCAGTAGCAATAACCGATGCTGCGCCCATTTTGCCAAGACCATGGCGTGACGGGTCTGCAATAACTACGTCGGCCTCCATGGCGTCCCACTGATCCATGTTTGCTTGCTCAATTGTTGCTGCACATTCAGCCAAGTTGCGTACTGCGTCTTTGCATGCAGATTCAGAAGATTCCACCAACATCAGTTCGTCGAAACGCTGTGAGAAGGCGAGACTGAAAAGGCCGATGCCGCCGTAGGCATCAACCATGTATCCACCTTCGATGCCGAGTTTGTCGAGGCGACGCGACACAGAATCGATAATGAGTTCGGCAGCTTCTGGTGATGACTGAAAGAAAGAGCCCATAGACACTTTGTATGTGTGCTCGCCCACTACTTCAGAAATAGATGCACGTTCGCCTGTCTTCAAACCGGCGGGCAGTCCGTTTGCAAGTTTGCCTTCGTGGCACCACACACCAATGTTGTTGGTTCGTGCGCCAACACGAATAGTGACTTCGCCGGCGCCTTCAAGAACAGGGTTCGCAATGAAGTCATTAATGACTGGGTGAGCAATCATGCAATTAGTGACGGGAACAATGTCGTGTGAATCATGTGCGCGAAATCCGATGACACCGTCGTCACCTGCAACCATGCGCACTGTGGTACGACGAGCGTCATCTGTGAGGCGGCGTAATTGTGGATCAATCTCCATACGAGCGGTACGGGCATATGCCTCGGCCACGATGGCAAGTTTGGCTTGGCCTTGAATGCGTCGTTCGATGTGTTGGAAATCGCAACCACCACAACCCTCTGCCACATGTGGGCACGGCGGAACGCGACGGTTGGCAGATGGTTCAAGGATGGAGACCAATTGGCCACGGCCAAAGTCCTTCTTTTCTTCAGACAATGAGATCTCGACTAATTCGCCGGCAAGGACGCCAGGGACGAATACAACGCGGCCATCTTCAAGGCGGGTAATGCCTTCGCCGCCTGCGACGAGCTTTTCAATACGAACAGAATGGGGTGTTGTCACCGTGACAGGATACGGCGCAAGTCCGAGCGAAAGTGGTTTCGCTAGTGTGAGAGGCGTGACATTGCCTGTTCTTATTGCCCCATCAGTCCTTCCTGCCGATTTTTCCAAGATTGGTGAAGAGGTTCGTGCTCTCGATGAGGCCGGCGT
>JANQYF010000015.1 GCA_030729045.1 Ilumatobacteraceae bacterium | reverse complement strand
CGTATCTTGCGTCTATCGGCCGTGCAGAGTATCCAACTGTTACAGATGACGAAGTAATCGCGGGATTTCAATTGATGTCTCGTGCAGAAGGAATTATCCCGGCACTTGAATGCGCTCATGCGATGGCTTGGATTAGTCGTGAAGCAAAGAACATGCAGGGAAAGACTGTCTTGATGAACCTTTCCGGTCGTGGCGACAAGGACGTGGGTCAAATGATGTCAATCTTGAAAGAGTTGATGTGACAGGTCGTCTCGAAGCTGCTCTACGAGCGCGCATTGATAATGGCGGGAGGTGTTTAGTTCCGTACATCACGGGTGGATACCCGGGCTGGGTGGACTCTGTGCGTGCATGTGCAGCTAACGGAGCTGATGCGATTGAGATAGGAATTCCGTTCTCTGACCCTGTGATGGATGGTCCTGTTATTCAGCAAGCATCGCAAATTGCCTTGGAAGCAGGCACTACGCCGATATCGATTTTCCAGGAGATTCGTAGCCTTGATGTTGGCATTCCTCTAGCCGTGATGTGTTACTACAACACCGTGTTTCACGCTGGTCATGAGCGCTTCGCCAATGACCTTGTTGCTGCTGGTGTGTCTGCAGCAATCGTGCCCGACTTGCCGCTTGAAGAAGCAGGTGATTGGTGTGCAGCAGCGGACGCGGCCGGCATTGAGACTGTGATGCTTGCAGCGCCAACGGCACCGGATAATCGTCTTCCTCGCGTTGCAGAGCGTGCTCGTGGTTTCGTCTATTCAGTTGGTCTGCTTGGAGTAACTGGTGAACGTGCTGAGTTGGCACTGACTGCAACTGTTCTTGCTGCACGCGTGAAGAAGATTACGAACAAGCCTGTTCTCATCGGCGTGGGCGTTTCAAATGCGGCGCAAGCCGTAGAAGCAAGTCGCGTTGCTGATGGTGTAATCATGGGTGCATCAGTCGTTCATCGCATGATGGAGGGCGGTTCCGAGGCTGTCGGTTCCTTCGTTGCTGAAGTTCGTAGCGCGCTTGATGGTGCATCTTGGTGAATATCTTCGGCGAGGGCATTTGTGAGTTGTGCCAGGCAGCGAAGATGTCTGAATGGTTCTATGAAGATGATGAGTGCTGGATAGCTGAATGCGAAAGCTGCTCTGTGCCAATGGTGGTGTGGCGCGAACATAATGCTTTTCCCAGTGAAGAAGTGAAAGCTCGCCTTCACGAGAGGTTGTCAGAGATCGTGACCGAGTTTTTCACGTTCGAAATGCGAATTGATGACGACATGCGCACCATCCCAGATCATTACCATGCCCATGCTCGGCCGAAAAAGGGTTTCTTTGGCCACGGAATGCGCAAACAGTCCTAGGTAAGGAACTACCGTTACATCATGTTGACTGACGGATCTAAAGCACCGAAGATTGAACTTCTCGATCAAAACGGCAAGAAGTTTTCACTGGCTTCATTAGGCAAGAAGAAGGTGCTTGTCTATTTCTATCCGAAGGCTGATACTCCAGGTTGCACTACACAGTCGTGTGGTCTTCGTGACATCAAAGATGACATTGGTCGTACGGTGATTGTGGGAATCAGTCCGGATAAGCCTGAGAAACAGAAGAAGTTTGACGACAAGTATGAACTGGGCTTCACTTTGCTCTCTGATACAGAACATACGGTTGCAGAAGCGTTTGATGTGTGGAAAGAGAAGTCGATGTACGGAAAAAAGTACATGGGCATCGTTCGATCTGCCTTTCTCATTCAAGATGGAGTCGTTCTTAATGCGTGGTACAAGATTTCTCCGGCTGATACGCCAGCAAATCTTCTGAAAGCCTTGAAGAAATGACATCGTTTCCATTGCCGATTGATGTCTTGCCGCATCGCCCACCATTTCTCTTTATCGACCGCGTCACATCTCTTGAAGTTGGTGTGACGGCTGTTGGACATTGGAAATTGACTGGCGACGAATGGTTCTTCCCAGGGCATTTTCCAGGTCGTCCTACGCTGCCTGGCGTTCTGATGTGTGAAGCAATTGCCCAGTTGGGTGCGTACGCGTTACTGACAGATCCTGTTCATCAATCAAAGCTTCCGTTATTTGGAGGACTCGATGGTGCGCGTTTTCGTCGTCAGGTTGGCCCAGGCGATGAATTGGAACTACAAGCAACACTTGGGCACATCAGTGCACGAGGTGGCAAGGGCTCTGGTCGAGCTCTGTTGAATGGAAAGGTCGCGTGCGAATGCGACCTGATGTTCGTACTCGTCGATAGATAGCAATATGAGACAGATGCCTGTCGCTCCGTCGCCATTGCAGGTGGGGGAATACATCGTTCGTAAATATGAGCCAGCAGATGCTGAAGCCTTAGTAATTGCTGTTACCGAAAGCTGTGAACATTTACGCCCGTGGATGCCGTGGATCAAGTTTGAACCTCAATCCGTGAATCAACGTGAAGAATTGATCAGGTCATGGAATCAGGCTTGGGAAGATCGCACAGAATTCGTGATGGGAATATATCTTGATGGCCGAATAGTCGGAGGAACAGGGATTCATCTTCGCGGTCCTGCGAATACTGTTGACATCGGATACTGGGTTCATATGGGTTACACCGGCAGGGGAATTGCATCACAGGTGTCAGATGCGTTGACTTTGGAAGCGATCCGACTGTGGCCTGAAATCGACACAGTGGTGATAGTCCATGACGAAGCAAACACTGCATCGGGAAAAGTGCCGGCTCGACTGGGATTTGAACATGTCTTTACAGGGCAAAGAGAACCAGAAGCGCCAGGCGAAAGTGGCGTGATGTATCGCTGGGAAAAGAAACGAGCTAGATAGTTATTCGGGTGGGCCGATAATGACGGAGCCGTTGTGCCCACCGAAACCGAAGTTGTTTGAAATGGCGGGGCCTGGAATCCAGGCACGAGCCGCTCCCATTACAAGGTCAATCTCCATTGACGGATCAAGTTCTGTAGTGCCAGCAGTCGGTGGAATCAGTTTGTGCTGCATCGAGAGAACTACTTGAGCTGCTTCTAAAGCGCCCGCAGCACCAAGGGCATGGCCTGTGACGCCTTTACCGCTAGTAACTGCAACTCCACGAGCACCAAAGACATGAGTCATCGCTGCCGCTTCGGCTGCATCGTTTAGCGGGGTAGAAGTTCCATGTGCATTAATTAACTTCACATCGCTTGCTGATATGCCTGCGTCGTCAAGTGCAAGGTTCATACACGCGATCGCACCGGTGCCACCAGGAGCAGGCGCTGTGATGTGATGCGCATCTGCATTGCTTGCAGAGCCGAGTATTTCGCCAAGAATTGTGGCCCCACGTGCAACGGCGAGGTCATAGCGTTCGAGAATAAACACTGAAGCACCTTCGCCCATTACGAAGCCATCACGAGTTGTATCGAATGGTTTGGACGAGCCCGTAGATGACAGGGCAGTCATATTTCCGAAGCCTGCAAGAGAAGTGAGTGTGGCTGCACATTCAGAACCGCCGGTAGCAACTGCGTCACAACGACCCCAGGCAATCAAGCGGGCGGCATAACCGATGGCATGTGTACCTGCGGCACATGCAGTACAGATGGTTTCGTTCGGTCCTTGCAGTCCGTACTTCATTGAAATAGCTGCACCTGATGCGTTGGCCATCATCATCGGTACTAGGAAAGGCGATACGCGACGTTCGCCTTTTTCAACACGAACAATGACTTGCTCTTCAAGAGTATGAAGACCACCAATGCCCGTAGCAAAGATGGTTCCGAAACGGGAGGGGTCAACGTTCAGCGTGCCAGCTTGAGCAAAAGCCTCTGAAGCTGCTGCAAGAGCCAATTGTTCTACGCGGTCAGCACGACGAGCATCCTTCGGGGAATCAAAATATGGCTGAGGATCCCATTCGGTGATCTCTACAGAACGAGAATTGGTAATGCCTGGCCCCATGAGGCCCTTCCAATATGCATCTTTTCCGATACCGCACGGCGCAACCACGCCGAGACCGGTGATGGCAACGCGATGTCCGACGCCCTTCATAATGTGAGAAGTCTTTGGTTAGAGCTTGCCGACGATGACGTCGAAAGCCTGACCCACGGTTTTCACTTCTGCAAGGTCTTCTTCTGGCACTTCAATGCCGAACTCCTCTTCAAGAGCCATGACTAACTCGACGACATCAAGCGAGTCCGCATCAAGATCATCTGCGAAATTGGCCGTTGGTACAACCTGTGATGCGTCAACTGAAAGGGTCTCTACTGCGCACTTGACAAAGCGGCTGAATAGTTCTTGATCCATGGGGTGTTTCTCCTTGTTTGGTCCTCTAGTTTCGCACAGCGAGCACTTGGAGTCCGCCTTTTGCAGATTCAGGGCTGCGCGGACGACTAATGACCCATGCCGAGACCGCCATCAACAGGCAGGATTGCCCCGGTGATGTAGGCGGCGTCTGGCCCGGCAAGAAATACCACGGCACCAGCGATTTCGTCTGCAGTTGCCATTCGGGCAAGAGGTACTGAGTTCGTTATCTGATCAAGTTTGTCTTGCCCAAGAGCCGCAGTCATGTCGGTTGCTACCGGGCCTGGAGCTACGACATTAACGGTGATGCTTCGCGAACCAAGTTCTCTGGCAAGTGATCGTGCGAAACCGACAAGACCTGCTTTTGAGGCTGCATAATTTGCTTGACCAGCTGAACCGAGCATTCCGACGACGGAAGACATAAGAATTATTCTTCCCTTGCGGGCGCGCAACATGCCTTGTGTTGCGCGTTTAACCACGCGAAAAGTGCCTGTGAGGTTGGCGTCGATGACGTTAGAGAAATCTGCTTCGCTCATTCGCAATAACAAAGTGTCCTTTGTTACACCGGCGTTCGAAACGAGAACTTCTACTGGTCCGAGTTTTTCTTCTATTGCTGTAAAAGCCGCATCGACTTGAGCGGAGTCAGTGATGTCACATTTGACACCGAAGAACTGCGGTGGCGGAGGAGTTGTGTTGTAGGTGATGGCTACTTGGTCTCCAAGAGCAGCAAATCGCTGCGCACAAGCAAGTCCGATTCCTCGTGAGCCTCCAGTAACTAATACAACTCTGCTCATTGTGCATTCCATCGTACGACAGCACTTGCTGCGGTCATTCCTGCTCCAAAACCAACCATCAGCACCAAGTCGCCATCCTTGGCTCTGACTTGTCCAAAATCTCCGAACAGTGCAAGCGGAATTGAAGCGGAAGAAGTGTTACCCGTTTCGTGAACCACCACAGCAACTTTCTCCATAGGCACCCCAAGTTTGTCGCACGCTGAGGTGATGATGCGGATGTTGGCCTGATGCGGGACGACAACATTGAGTTGGTCCGCCGTTACTCCAGCAGCAGCCATTGATTTTTGGGCGCTATCAACCATGATGCGAACTGCCCGACGGAAGACCTCTTTACCATCCATGTGCACAAAGCCGCCAACTTCGCTGTACAGAATTTCTTCTGCACTGCCATCTGCATCTAAGTCCCATCCGAGCATTTGGCCGTGCCCGGTTGTGCGTTCCAAAACTGCAGCGCCGGATCCATCTGCAAAAAGAATTGCTGTGTTGCGATCTGTCCAGTCAACGATTCGCGAAAGGCTGTCGGTTCCGATGACGAGAATGCGTTGAGAACCCATTGCAATAAGTCCGTGAGCCGTAATCATCGCGTATACAAACCCGGAGCAAGCTGCGTTGACGTCGAATGCTCCGCAACGAAGCCCGAGTGCGTGTTGGACCGTTGCCGAAGTGGCGGGAACCGTGCGATCTGGAGTTGTTGTGGCTAGCACGAGAGCGTCAATGGTTAACGGGTCAATTCCTGCCATCTCGATAGCCGCGCGACCGCTAGCGATGCTCATCTCTGCAGTTGAACCACCAATGTGTCTGCGGTGAATACCCGTACGCTCGCGAATCCATTCGTCGTTTGTATCCATCGTCTTTGATAAATCATCATTAGTGACAGTTGTATGGCCAAGAGAAGTACCCCAACCTATAAAGCGGGCACCGCGAACGTTGTCTGGGATCTGAGGCATGTTGTCCTGCGTTCTTCTCGTGGTTACTTTGTGCGCAACCATGCAATGGGCTGGCGCGATGTCACGCGTTCACCTTCAACTGCGATGTAACTCTGAACTATTCCTGCAAATGGTGAACGTACCTCTGCTTCACCAACGTGGCCTATAAGACGCCCAACTTCAATAACTGTGCCACTAGCAATATTCCCGATTGGCGTGAACACGCCGGCTGAAGGACTAACAACCAGTCGTTCGATTGCGAATAAATGTTCGCCTTCGTGTTGGCCTGCTGCCAATGGGGCAGATGCATCGACCCATTCAATGAGTTTGTCCAGCTCGTCTGGTGTTGCAACGCTTATTGTTCTGGCGGATTGGACTGTGCGCTTCGCCATTCCGGTGAGGACGCCACCTGGCCCTAATTCTACGAAGCCAGTTACTCCCGCATCAGAGAGAGTTAAGAGGCAATGCTTCCATCGGACTGGGTTTGATAACTGTGCAGATAGCAAGGAAGACCACTCGTCGCCTGCGGCGTGTAGTGCTGCATCGACGTTAGAGACAACGGGAACTTCAGTGTCTCGAGGACTTGCAGCAGCAATTGCGATTCGAAGTCGATCTCGAGCTGCAGTCATAAAGGGCGTGTGAAAGGCTCCTGACACTTGTAGCGGCATTACTTTCTTTGCACCTAGTTCTTTTGCAACTGCCCCGGCGGCAGCTACGCCTTCTGGGGAACCCGCAATAACAACTTGACCAGGCGCATTGAAATTTGCAACCCACACGTCGCTGTCAGCGCGACGACACGCAACTTCAACAAGATCATCATCAAGACCAAGAATTGCCGCCATGGTTCCGGGTGATGCAAGGCCTGCTTCGTGCATGGCGTCTGCCCGTTCCACAACAAGTCGAACGCCATCTTCGAATGACAATGCACCGGTGGCAGTTAGGGCCGTGTACTCGCCCAGGCTGTGACCAGCGCAAAAGCTCGGCTCGATTCCTAATCTTTCGACAGCATCTAAAACCATGAGGCTTGAAACAAAAGTTGTGAGCTGCGCATTGCGGGTATCGCGAAGGGTTTCAGCGTCGGCATCGAGCAAAAGTGAAGCGACATCGCGACCAGCAACCTCGGACGCTTCGTCAACGAGTTCCCAGCTTTCAGTTTCGGTCCAAGGGCGACCCATACCGGGTCGTTGCGACCCTTGACCAGGGAATGTAAAGGCAAGCACTGTGAAAACCTTAGACGGCGTGTTACTGGTGAGGCGTGCTACTCGTTAGTAAGGCTCTGAACCGATGTGCCGATACCATGGTCGATCCTGGCCCGAGTGGCGGAATGGCAGACGCGACGGACTCAAAATCCGTTGCTCGAAAGGGCGTGTGGGTTCGAGTCCCACCTCGGGCACCCAGGCAATCCATACACTGAAGGTGTATGGGACATCGACTGATTCAGCGCCGTTTGTCCCAAGTGTCGGCTCGGATGAGGGAACTCACTGAAGAACTCCGTGTAGTGCAGGACCAAATGAGTCATGTGGTCGACGATGCAGACGAAAAGTCTCTGCGAGCCCTTGTCTCAGAAACTCCTTCCGCAGCGTTTGAGTACCGTGAAGCTAAGAAGCATGCTGACGTGATTCAACGGCACCATCAGCAAATAGTTGCCGAACTAGCTGACCTTGAGCGCCGTATGAATAGTCTTCTAGACCGTATGAAGGAGCCAAGCGCATGAGCATTCGAGTAGTCATTGCTGAAGACGAGGCCATCATCCGTATTGATTTGAAAGAGACCCTTGAAGAAGAGGGTTATGAAGTTGTCGGTGAAACAGGCAGAGGCGATAAGGCTGTTGACTTAGTACGCGAACTACGCCCTGATCTTGCGATCCTTGATATCAAGATGCCAGGCATGGATGGAATTGAAGCTGCTCGATTGATTACTAAAGATCGCATCTGTGGTGTTCTGGTATTGACCGCATTTAGTCAGCGAGAAGTCATTGAACAAGCTCGTGATGCTGGTGCACTCGCGTATTTGGTGAAGCCGTTTCAAAAAACTGATCTTGTGCCAGCCATTGAAGTTGCAATTGCGCGCTTTCGTGAAATGCAAGCACTAAACGGTGAAGTCGATGCTCTGGAAGAACAACTAGAGACACGTAAATCAATTGATCGCGCCAAAGGCATTCTCATTGATCAGTGTTCGATGTCTGAATCCGATGCGTATGGCTTTATTCAGCGGGGCGCAATGAATCACAGAGCCACTATGAAGGCAGTAGCCGACATGGTGATCGCTGGCGAATTGCGTCCCTGATAGTTATGAAGTCAATTCCATGTTGATCATGGCGCTTGATGGCAACTCGTTGGCGTACCGAGCCTTCTATGCGCTGCCCGAAGATATGGCTAATGCAAGCGGCCAGGTGACAAACGCTGTGTACGGCTTCACCACGATGTTGTTGACACTGATGAGGGATCACAAGCCAGACGGCGTTGTAGTGGTGTTTGATAGACCGGAGCCGACTTTCCGCCATGATGCGATTCCTGAGTACAAGGCCCAGCGTGACAAAGCGCCCGAAGTCCTGATTCAACAGTTGGGAATGATTCGAGAATTGCTCGATGTTCTCGGAGTTGTGTGGTGGGAAAAAGCAGGTTTCGAAGGCGACGACCTCATTGCGACTGTCGCCGAGCATGCTGAGAGAGCTGGAAATGATCTCATCGTTGTTACTGGCGACCGAGATAGTTACCAACTTGTGCGGGACCCTCATATCCGAGTGTTGTACAACAAACGCGGTGTAAGTGATTACGCGTTGTACAACGAAGCAGGAATTTTAGAGAGAACAGGCGTCACGCCCGCGCAGTATGCAGACTATGCAGCCTTGCGTGGAGACCCAAGCGACAACCTCGCGGGAATTCCGGGCGTTGGTGAGAAGACCGCAGCGAAGTTGATTAATCAATACGGCGATATTGATGGTGTGGTTGCGGCGGCAGAAGCTCAGACTCCAAAACTAAGAGCCGGGCTTTTAGAGCATGGTGAGCGCGTGAAACGTAATGCGGAAATGATGATTCTTCGCCGTGATGTTCCGCTTGAAGTGAATCTGAACGAATTGGCTCCACATCCAGACATGGCAGGAGCTTCGCGCATGTTTGAGTTTTTGGAATTCAAAACAATGGCTAAACGGCTGTCAGACATTGCGAAGTCATTGAAATGGGAGACGCGGGGAGAAGCTGCACCCGTTGTGGCCGGTGCGGTCATTCCGGCTTCAAACGAAGTACTTGGACAAGTTGCTGTTGTGGAGTCTGTAAACGAAGCCGCGAAAGAGTTGAGCAAGCTTCAATCGTTTGTTATCGCCGCACACTTCGATGGTGAACCTGGACGCTCTCGCGTCACTGGTGTGGCAGTAGTGACTGACAAGGCCGCCGGTTCTGTGATGTACGTGCCGCGCGAAGTTTTCCTTGATAACTCAGTGACGTCTTTGCTCAATTCAGGAAAACCCATCGTTTGTCATGATGCCAAACCACTAATGCGCATGTTGCTCGAAGATTCGGTCGATCTTCAGCACCTATCACTAGACACAGCCATTGCGTCTTACCTTGTTAATCCATCTCGTTCTAGCTACTCGTTAGCAGCAGTCTCAGCCGATGTCTTAGGGCGCGAACCATCAACCTCCTCAGAATCAGATGGGCAATTTGACTTTGGAGGCGGGGATGATTCTGTGCGGGCATGTGCAGAGGCAGCTTTTTTTACTTCGTTGCTCGCACCAGTCATCACGCAGCAATTGGAAACCATCAATAATGAATCGCTGTATGCAGATATCGAGAATCCGCTTGTTCGTGTTCTTGCGAAAATGGAACACGTTGGGATCGCGGTTGACAGAAAAGAACTTGAAAGTATCCGCGACCGGTTAACAGTAGAGACGGTTGAATTGACGCAAAAATTGCACGGCATAGCGGGACGAACTTTCAATCTCAATTCACCTACGCAATTGCGTGAAATTTTGTACACCGAACGTGGGCTTGCACCTGGGAAGAAGACCAAGACTGGTTTCAGCACTGATGCCGCAACTTTGGAAAAGATTCGCGACCAGTGGCCCGAATTTATTGATCCTTTGCTTCGGTATCGCGAAGTTGAGAAACTGCGCTCCACGTACGGTGAAGGACTTCTGGGTGAAGTGGCTGAAGACAGTCGGATACATGCAACCTTTAATCAGACCGTTGCTCGGACAGGTCGTCTCAGTAGCGATAAACCGAATCTCCACAACATTCCTGTGCGAACTGAAGAAGGGCGAGTTTTTCGAACAGCGTTTGTTGCAAAGGCTGGAAGTTCACTTCTTGTCGCTGACTACAACCAGATTGAATTGCGTTGTATTGCACATCTTGCAAATGACCCAGGCCTCGTTGGTGCCTTTGCAGCGGGGCAAGACATACACCAAGCAACTGCAGCACGCGTTTTCGGAGTGCGGGCTGAAGATGTAACGCATGACCAACGGTCGAAGGCAAAGATGGTCTCATACGGCCTCGCTTACGGCATGGAGGCGTATGGCCTAAGTCAACGTCTAGCAATTGGTGTTGATGAAGCATCGGGAATTTTGAATGCTTATTTCGCGGCGTTTCCGAACGTGAAGCAATACATGGACGATGCGATTCATACAGCACGACAAACTGGATACACAGAAACCCTGTTCGGTCGACGCAGACAAATTCCTGAATTATTGAGCGACAATTTCCGTGTGCGTCAAGCTGGCGAGCGTCAAGCAATGAACGCCGCTATTCAAGGTTTAGCCGCCGACATCTTCAAGATTGCGCTTGTTCGTATTGACGCTCTGTTGGAGAATGGAAATTTCGAATCACGAATCGTGCTTCAGGTGCATGACGAAGTGATTGTTGAAGTCGTTGAGAGTGAACGTGATGTCGTTGGGCCTCTCGTTCTTGACACGATGCGTGCCGCTGCAGAATTGAGCGTCCCATTCGAAGTGCATGCTGCGTGGGGCGATACCTGGGCCGCAGCAAAAGGCTGACCTCTGATGTCAGATGAAGCGATTGGGGAGCATTGGTTCGAACCACTTGCTGAACATATGGGGCCGGCGTATCTGCGCTACTCATTCACTAAGGGCACAGTCAACGAAATCGATTTTATAGTTCGTCAGTTAGATCTACAGCCAGGTGCATGTATTTTGGATGTCGGTTGTGGACCAGGCCGACACTCGCACGAGTTGGCGCGTCGTGGGTTCGTGGTTCACGGAATCGATATCAGTCAAGCCTTCATCGATTTGGCCACGGCCAATGCCGTAGACGGTTCCTCATTTGAGCGCATGGATGCGCGCGCAATGACATTCGACAACGAGTTCGATGTTGCGATTTGTCTATGTCAAGGAGCATTCGGTCTCATGACTGCCGGCGGCCACGACATTGACGTCTTAACCGGTATTCGTAGAGCCCTGAAACCGACTGGAACCCTTGCCCTCTCAGCGTTCAATGCCTATTTCGCGGTGAAGTATTTCGATGAAGCTGTGTTCGATGCAGATAGCGGCGTCAACCATGAAAAGACAGAGGTTCGCAATCAGGAGGGGGAAGTCCTTGGGGCCGACCTGTGGACCGGTTGCTACACGCCCCGTGAACTGCGGTTAATGCTGGAAAAAGCCAAAATGAACGTTCGGGATATTTTCAGTGTCGACCCAGGCGCCTACGCCGATGCCGTGCCGTCCTTAGAGACTTCTGAGTATCTGGTGATAGCGTTTCCTTCGCCTTCCCAACCAGAAGGTGCCCGCTAACGCAGGCTCACCGATACAACTACCTATCCCTTTCGAAAGATCAATTCCTTGTCCGATACCAACATCACTTCCGCAGCCATGGGCACCTTTGACGCGGAAAACAATTACACACCACGACAAATCACAGAACGTGATATTCCAAGTTTCGCCGAAGCCATCGAAGGCACAATGGTTGAACTGAAAGACGGACAACTCATTACCGGAATTGTTGTGAAGATTGATCGTGATGGCGTGTTGCTTGATGTTGGTTACAAGACCGAAGGTGTTATCCCAACTCGCGAATTGGCAATCAAAAATGATGTCAATCCACACGATGTTGTAAAGCTCGGTGAAAGCATTGAAGCTCTTATCCTCACGCTTGAAGACAAAGAGGGTCGCCTCGTTCTTTCAAAGAAGCGCGCTCAGTACGAAAAGGCTTGGGCCGACATTGAGAAGAAGAAGGAAGAAGACGGAGTCGTTCACGGAACTGTCATCGAAGTTGTCAAGGGTGGACTTATCGTCGACATCGGACTTCGCGGCTTCCTTCCTGCCTCACTTGTAGAACTTCGTCGCGTTCGTGACCTTGCTCCGTACATGGGCCAGCCAATTGACGCAAAAATCATCGAACTCGATCGCAATCGCAACAACGTTGTGCTCTCGCGTCGTGCATTCCTTGAAGAGAATCAGAAAGAGACTCGCGACGATTTCTTGACCAATTTGAAGCCTGGCGAAATCCGTACCGGAAAGATCTCTTCTGTTGTTGCATTTGGTGCATTCGTAGATCTGGGCGGCATGGACGGCCTTATCCACGTGTCAGAACTTTCATGGAAGCACGTTGAGCATCCATCACAAGTTGTCAACATTGGTGACGAAGTAACAGTTCAAGTTCTCGAAGTGGACTTCAGCCGCGAGCGCATCAGCTTGTCGTTGAAGGCAACACAACAAGATCCATGGCAAGAGTTTGCCGGAAGCCACGAAGTTGGTCAGCTTGTTTATGGCCGCATCACCAAAATCGTTCCATTCGGTGCATTCGTTCAAGTGGGCGACGGAATCGAAGGTCTGGTTCATATTTCAGAGTTGTCAACGCACCACGTTGAGTCAGCTGAGCAAGTTGTAACACCTGGTGAAGAGTTGTGGGTCAAGATCATTGATCTCGACCTTGCTCGTCGTCGTATCTCTATCTCTGTTAAGCAAGCAGCTGAGGGTGGCGAGCTTGCAGCTGAATACCAAGGCCAGTTCGAAGTTGACGAAAATGGCAACTGGATCGGTGGCGATGACACCGAGCGTGAAGCTGCATGGGCTGAGTACTACAAGGAATATGGCCAGCCAGGCGAAGAGGGTGCAGTTGCTGCAGCCGACGCACCTGCTGCTGCAGAGCCAGCTCCTGAGGCCGACTAGGAACTTTCCTCGGTCATACGATGATTCTGATTGGCCTCACAGGCGGAATTGGATCAGGTAAATCCACTGTGTCGGCTCTTCTGGCTGCGCGCGGTGCGGTCATTATTGATGCCGATGCGATTGCGCGCGAGCTTCAGGCACCTGGTGCTCCGTTGCTCTCGCTACTTGCAGAGAAGTTTGGTGACTCGATTATTGACGCAAATGGAGCGCTTGATCGTGCTGCATTGGCTGCCATTGCCTTTTCAGACCCTGAAGCGTTGAAAGATCTCAACAAGATTGTTCACCCGGCTATTGCTAAAGAAATGGATGCACGCCTTACGGCGCAGCGGACCACCGACAATGTTGTGGTCCTAGACATTCCGCTTCTCACAGAGAATCCGCGGGCTGGCTTGAGCGGCGTCGTTGTCGTTGACATACCCGTGGAACTTGCAGTGTCACGTTTGGTGGAGTTTCGTTCGATGGCTGAAGATGACGCTCGTGCACGTATTGCCAAACAGGCAACACGTGAAGAGCGTCGTGCAATAGCCGACAAGGTAATTGACAACTCGGGCGACATGACTTCTTTGAGTGACCAGGTTGAAGATGTATGGCAGTGGGCTCTAGCTTTGCCACCTGCAGCCGAAGATGCAGGGGAACGCGTACCAGCCCCGTAACACGTGGGAAGTACGATTCGTCTGTGCCAGATTTTCAGGTTGTTTCCGCTTTCCAGCCCGCCGGAGATCAGCCAAAGGCGATTGCAGGGCTCACTGAAGGTATCAACACTGGCGACAGATTTCAGACCCTTCTCGGAATCACCGGATCAGGTAAATCGGCCACAATTGCGTGGACTATTGAAGCGACGCAACGACCAACTTTGATTCTTGCGCCGAACAAAAGTTTGGCAGCACAGTTAGCACAAGAAATGCGTGAGTTCTTCCCACACAATCGTGTGGAGTTCTTTGTCAGTTATTACGACTACTACCAACCCGAGGCGTACATACCGTCTAGCGATACCTTCATTGAAAAGGACTCGTCTATCAATGATGAAATTGATCGGTTGCGTCACTCAGCAACCGCAGCACTATTGACGCGTCGAGACACAATTGTTGTGGCCAGTGTGTCGTGTATTTATGGAATGGGAGACCCCGAGGAATACCGTGGCCAGTTGCTTGAATTGCATGTTGGAGTTGATTACGACCAACGCAGCATGTTGAGACGTCTTGTTGACTTGCAGTACGGACGAAATGACATGACTCTCGGGCGCGGTAATTTCCGGGTTCGTGGCGACACGGTAGAAGTGCATGCTGCATATGAAGAATCTGTAGCTCGTATCGAGATGTTCGGCGACACCATTGACCGAATCACCATGATTGACCCTCTGACGGGTGAGACATTGTCAGAGCCAAGTGAGATTGTTATTTTCCCGGCGACTCACTACGTAACCGGCGATGCGCGTATGCGTCGCGCGGTGCTGGGTATTGAAAAGGAGCTGCAAGAGCAGTTGGCAATGTTCGAGTCGCAAGGCAAGTTATTAGAGGCACAACGCTTACGGATGCGAACCAGTTACGACCTAGAGATGATGCAAGAGATGGGGTACTGCAATGGCATTGAGAACTACTCGATGCATATTGACGATCGCCAGCCAGGCGAACCTCCGTTCACATTGCTTGATTACTTTCCGAAGGATTACTTGCTCATCATCGACGAAAGTCACGTAGCGATACCGCAATTACATGCTCAGTACGCTGGCGACCGTAGCCGTAAGAACACATTGGTTGAACACGGATTTCGTTTGCCTAGCGCACGAGATAATCGCCCACTTCAGTTTGAAGAAACAATGGAACGTATTAATCAGTGCATCTTTATGTCAGCTACTCCAGCACCTTTCGAATTGAACCACAGTCAACGGGTAGTTGACCAAATTGTTAGACCAACAGGACTTGTGGACCCAGAGGTCATTGTGCGCCCGACGAAGGGACAGATTGATGACCTCATTGAAATGGTTCGTGGACGAATCGAGAATGGCGATCGAATTCTCGTCACAACACTGACGAAGAAGATGTCTGAAGACCTAACGGACTACTTGTTAGAGCAGGGACTACGGGTGCGCTATCTGCATTCCAATATCGACACGATGCAACGAATTGAGATTCTTCGGTCGTTACGCCTAGGTGAATTTGATGTGTTGATTGGCATCAACTTGTTACGCGAAGGTCTCGACCTGCCCGAAGTATCGCTTGTGGCCATCCTTGATGCCGACAAGGAAGGGTTTCTGCGTAGTGAGACGGCACTGATTCAAATGATCGGTCGAGCTGCTCGAAACGTATCCGGTCAAGTAATTATGTACGCGGACAAGATCACGCCGTCAATGGAGCGTGCTATCGGGGAAACAAAACGCCGCAGAGAGACTCAGATCGCGTACAACCTTGAAAACGGAATCGAGCCAAAGACAATCCGAAAAGCTGTTGGTGACATTTTGTCCTTCCTGAATGGATTCGGTGAAGATTCGGCCTTGCCAGGCAAGGGTGGCCGACGACAACATGAGCGCGACAAAGTCAAACATGATCTGAAATCACTTCCGCAACAGGAACTTGGCCGTCTCATCCAAACCTTGGAAGAGGAGATGCATGAAGCCGCCACAGACCTCAAATTTGAGTATGCAGCTCGATTGCGCGATGAAATAAATGATTTGCGACGCGAACTTCGTGACGCGCGATAGTCGTTCGGTAACCTTCTTATATGGCTGACCAAATAGTCGTACGCGGCGCTCGCGAACACAATCTCAAGAATGTCAGCATTGAACTTCCGCGCGACAAACTCATCGTATTTACGGGTCTGTCGGGTAGTGGGAAAAGCTCTCTTGCCTTTGACACCATTTATGCTGAGGGTCAACGCCGTTACGTTGAAAGTCTCTCTGCCTACGCGCGCCAGTTTTTGGGGCAAATGGACAAGCCTGATGTTGATCTGATTGAAGGATTGTCTCCTGCAATTTCCATCGACCAGAAATCAGCAAGCCGTAACCCGCGTTCAACGGTCGGCACAATCACAGAGATCTACGACTACCTGCGTCTTCTGTATGCACGAATTGGTATCCAACATTGTCCAGTTGATGGAACCCGTTTAGAGCGTCAGACTCCGCAACAAATTGTTGACCGCATCATGACTCTCGCCGAGGGCACTCGCTTTCAAGTCTTGGCCCCGGTGGTTCGCGGGCGTAAGGGCGAATACGACACATTGCTGTCTGAACTGGCAGGTCAGGGCTATGTGCGTGCTCGTATCGACGGTGAAGTTCGCGACATCGCCGAGTTCCTGGCATCTGGCGAAAAGTTGGCTCGCTATGAGAATCACTCGATTGACATCATTGTTGACCGTCTGGTTCGACGTGATGACATCACGCGCCGCCTTACTGACTCTTTGGAAACAGCCCTTCGTTTAGCGGATGGTGTTGCGGGTGTTGAACTAGTAGCAAAGGGCGATGAAGAGGGCGAGATTCTCACCTTCAGTCAGCACGTTGGATGCCCAAAGTGTGGTGCTAGCTACGACGAACCAGCTCCGCGAAATTTCTCTTTCAACTCGCCATTCGGAGCATGTGAGAATTGCGAAGGCCTTGGCACGAAGTTTGAAGTAGATCCAGACTTGGTAATTCCTGATATGTCAATGTCATTGCGAGAAGGTGCGTTATCCCCTTGGAGAACAGCTCACACGCAGTACTTTCATCGTCTTCTCGTTTCGCTTGCTGAGGATGAAGACATCGATCTCGATAAGCCTTTCTCGAAGTTGTCGGCTAAAAGTCAGAAGCTGGTGCTACACGGTAAAACCGGTGCAATGCAGGTTAAGTACAAAAACAGGTTCGGTAAAGTTCGTCAGTTCAGCACCTCGTACGAGGGTGTGATCCCATGGATTAAGCGTCGTCATCTTGAGGCTGAAAGCGACTACACGCGCGAACAGTTCGAGACCTACATGAGGCAAGTTCCGTGCCCGGCTTGTGAAGGTGCTCGTCTTCGCCCCGCAACGCTTGCTGTCACTATTAATGACAAACACATTGCCGATGTGTGTGACATGTCGATTGCTGATTCGTCAGAGTTTTTATCTGGGCTTGTTCTGAATAATCGCGATTCGATCATTGCAGAACGCATTACAAAAGAAATCAACGCCCGACTTGGGTTCCTTCTTGACGTTGGTCTGAACTATCTCACCTTGTCCCGACCTGCTGGCACATTGGCTGGCGGTGAGGCTCAACGTATTCGGTTAGCTAGTCAGATTGGTTCTGGGTTGGTCGGCACTCTTTATGTTCTTGATGAGCCAAGCATCGGATTACACCAGCGAGATAATCGTCGCTTGATTGACACTCTTATTCGTTTGCGCGATTTAGGCAACACTGTGTTGGTTGTTGAACATGACGAAGAAACAATTAGAGAGAGTGACTGGATTGTTGACATTGGCCCCGGTGCCGGAGAACATGGCGGCTGGGTGGTTTACAGCGGCCCTGTAGCAGGCATCGGCACTGCGACCGACTCCATCACAGGTAAGTACCTCACAGGAAAAGCAAGTATCCCCGTACCAAAGAAGCGGCGTGAACCTAGTGGGTATGAAATCACGATCCGTGGGGCCCGCGAACACAACTTGCAAGACATTGACGTGTCTATTCCGCTTGGATGTTTTGTGGCTGTTACCGGTGTGTCTGGAAGCGGTAAGAGCACATTGATTCGTGACATTTTGCTGCCTTCAATGATGCAGAAGATTTACAAGAGCAAAGATTCTCCAGGCAAGCACCGCACAGTAGAAGGCATTGAGGCAATAGACAAAGTGATTGACATGGATCAATCACCAATCGGTCGTACGCCTCGTTCTAATGCAGCCACGTATACGGGCGTGTTCGATTCAATTCGTAAGTTGTTCGCTGCGGCCCCTGAATCTAAAGTTCGTGGCTATCAGCCTGGTCGCTTCAGTTTCAATGTGAAGGGTGGTCGATGCGAAGCATGTTCAGGTGACGGAACGATAAAGATTGAGATGTTCTTTCTTCCAGACGTATACGTGCCGTGCGAAGTGTGCAAGGGTGCCCGGTACAACCGTGACACGCTCGAGATTCAATTCAAGGGAAAGAACATCGCAGAGATTCTGGATATGCCTATCTCTGAGGCAGTTGATTTCTTCTCGAATCAACCGGTGATTGCTCGTCATATGCAGACTCTTGTTGATGTGGGGCTCGGTTATGTGCGCCTTGGGCAATCCGCACCCACCTTGTCTGGCGGTGAAGCACAAAGAGTGAAGTTGGCTGGAGAGCTTGCAAAGCGGTCCACCGGGCACACGATGTACTTGCTAGATGAGCCAACAACTGGCTTGCACTTCGAAGATGTGCGTCGCTTGCTCACTGTTTTGTCACGCTTGGTCGATCAGGGAAATACTGTCTTGGTTATCGAACATAACTTGGACGTCATTAAGACCGCTGACTGGCTAATCGACCTAGGTCCTGAAGGTGGAAGCGGAGGTGGTCTTGTTATTGCTGAAGGAACACCTGAGGCAGTGGCTGGAGTAGTAGGCAGTCATACTGGTTTCTACTTGGCACCGATGTTGGGTCTGAAATCCATTCCAATGGACAGCGCTCAGAAGCCTGCTGTGAAAAAGACAACCGTAAAGAAGGCTGCAGCTACGAAACCTGCTGCCAAGAAGACGGCGCCTAAGCCCACCACTGCGGCGAAACGCAAGACTCCTGCAAAGAAGTAGTCATGACGATTGAACGACCAGTGGCGGGTTCGGTACCAACGTCTCCAGGGTCGTATCAATTCAAAGATGAACTCGGTCGCGTCATTTACGTTGGCAAGGCCTCGAACTTGCGCTCACGAATTTCCAATTATTTTCAGGATGTTTCGCAGTTGCACCCCCGCACAGCTGCCATGGTCACCGCTGCACATTCTCTTGAGTGGATAGAAGTTCGAAACGAAGTTGAAGCATTGATTCTTGAGTATTCGCTCATCAAGCAACATCGGCCGCGCTTCAATGTTCGCTTGCGCGATGACAAGAGTTACCCATTTCTGGCTGTGACGATGGATGAAGAGTGGCCACGTGCAGTTGTGATGCGTGGAGTGCGAAAGAAAGGCACACGCTATTTTGGGCCGTATCCGCACGCATGGGCTATTCGCGACACCCTTGACTTGTTGTTGCGTACTTTTCCGGTACGTACGTGCAGTCAATCGAAATTCAATACGCACAACAAGTTGGGTAAGCCCTGTCTGTTATTTCACATTGAGAAATGTTGTGGACCTTGTGTAGGCGAAGTTTCAGACACTGCCTATGCCGAATACGTGAAACAACTCTGTGCATTCTTAGACGGTGACACTGATTCCGTTGTTGTGCAGCTTCGTTCTGAAATGCTTGAAGCCTCGAAGAACATGGAATATGAAAAGGCTGGTCGTATACGCGACCGTCTGAGTGGTGTTGAACGTGCGCTAGAGAAACAACAAATGGTTGGGGAGCGTGACGAAGATCTTGATGTAATCGGCCTTGTCGATGACGAACTTGAAGCTGCAGTTCAAGTGTTCTATGTGCGCAAGGGGCGCGTTGTGGGGCGCAAAGGTTTCATCCTTGACAAGGTGGAAGATCTCTCTCCTGGTGGATTGGTGGATCGAATATTGGAAGAGATGTATGGAGACGAACCTGCATTGGGCATTCCTTCACAAGTTTTGGTGCCGGTAAATCCCGAAGATGCATCCACTTATACCGAGTGGTTAACACACCTACGCGGTTCCGCCGTTCAGATTCGGGTCCCACAACGTGGAGATAAACGCGAGCTACACGAAACTGTCACGGTAAATGCTCGAGAAGAGTTTGCACGACATCGTTTACGTCGCGCGTCTGATCACAATTCTCGAAGTCAGGCATTGACAGAGTTGCAACAACTACTGAACCTTCCAATAGCGCCTTTGCGAATTGAGTGTTATGACATGGCTCATTTACATGGAACTGACTATGTGGGTTCCATGGTGGTTTTGGAAGATGGCATTCCAAACAAACGCGAATACAGGCGATTTGCGGTGAAGGAAATGATTGGTAACGACGATTACGCCGCCATGAGGGAAGTGTTGACGCGTCGGCTACAGGCCTACATTGATTCACGTAATGTACCTGTGCCTGAAGAAGGTGTGAAACCGTCAAAGTTTTCTTACCCACCACAGTTGTTGTTAGTCGATGGCGGTAAGGGTCAATTGGGTGTTGTTGTTCAAGTGCTCGCTGATTTGGGATTGACTGACGAGATTCCTGTTGCTTCGTTAGCAAAGAAGTTTGAAGAAGTATTCGTGCCGGGTCGCCAAGAGCCGATCATTATTCCTAGAGGCAGTGAAGCTCTATTCATGTTGCAACGAGTACGTGACGAAGCTCATCGATTTGCGAATACCTTCCATCGAGAACTTCGAGGGAAAAGAATGGTGTCGTCTCAACTAGATGGCATTCCTGGACTCGGCGAAGTTCGAGCAAAACGACTTGTGAAAGAAATGAAGGGGGTCAATGCGGTAAAGAATGCATCGCGAGAAGAATTAGCCCTCTTGACTTGGTTACCCGGAGCGGTTGCAGATGCCATTCATACTCATTTTCATCCAGACATCTAGTGTGTAGAGATGAGTGACAATGGTCTGTGGGATGAACACGCCCAATGGTGGATTGACGGTTTTACAGATGGAGCAGACCCTGAATACGTTGAGCAGATTATTCCCCTAGCGGTAGAAGAACTAGCGGGTCGTCACAAAGTTCTTGACATTGGTTGTGGTGATGGACAAATAGCTCGTGCTTTGGCCGCGCAGGGATCAGAGGTGCTGGGCGTTGACCCGACGCAATTACATATTGATGTAGCGATAGAACGGGGCGGCGGTCCTCGTTACCTTCTTGGCGGCGCTACGAATATTCCTACCGATGATGAAACCTTCGATGCTGTCGTTGCATGTCTGGTCTTTGAGCACATTGACCAAATGGACGAAGCAATGACGGAAGTGGCACGAGTCTTGAAGCCAAACGGGCAATTCAGTTTCTTTCTGAATCATCCGTTACTGCAGACTCCGGGAAGTGGCTGGATAGACGACCATATCATTGACCCGCCTGAGCAGTATTGGCGAATCGGTCCATACCTCGTTGAGACTGAGTCGATAGAGGAAGTAGAGAAGGATGTGTACATCAGATTCATCCATAGGCCTCTCAGTCGGTATGTCAATGCTCTTCTCGCAAACGGCATGATGCTTGAACGCATGGTCGAGCCCTCACCTCCTGCAGGTTTTCTGGCGAGAGCACCAGAGTATGCATTGGCCCACACCGTTCCCCGTTTGTTATATCTGCGTTCAACAAAGCAATAACCCTCAGCCTGTAGCCTTCGAATATGACTGACATCCTCGTTGTAACGGGACTCTCAGGCGGCGGCCGTTCACAAGCCGCGGACAGCCTGGAAGATATGGGTTGGTTTGTTGTGGACAATTTGCCTGTTGTGTTGATTGACAAGGTCGTTGAATTATCTGGTCAGGCTGGCGGTGAGATCAACAAGTTGTGCTTGGTGGTCGGTAACGCACGCCAGCAGGCAGGAATTCTTGGTGCTATCGACACTCTTCGTGCCGAGGGCCACCGCGTAAGAATCGTTTTTCTGGAAGCCACCACACGCGAATTGGTTCGTCGGTATGAAGTGACGCGACGCAAACACCCCTTGAGTGATGGAAGTTTGGGTCTTGAGGAAGTAATCGAACGTGAACGTGGAGCTATCGGCGAAGTGAAAGCTGCGGCCGACATCGTTATCGATACAACAGGCCTCAACGTTCACCAGTTGAAGAGTCAATTATCATCACTTTTTGGCACTGAAGACATTAAAGATTCGTTGCAAGTCTCTGTGACGTCCTTTGGGTTCAAACATGGAGTACCCATCGACGTCGACATGATTCTTGACGTTCGGTTCTTGCCTAATCCGCATTGGGATGAGAACTTGCGTCCACTCAGTGGCCTAGATCAACCAGTCAAGGACTATGTGTTGACATCTCCGTTGGCGGCAGATTTTTCCGAGAGAGTGAACAGCCTCCTTGAATTGATTCTGCCTGCCTACGTGCAAGAGGGCAGGAGCTATCTGACCATCGGAATTGGTTGCACGGGAGGCAGACACCGGTCTGTTGCCTTGGCTGGCCACATCGCAGAGCGAATAGCCGAAATGGGCTACAAATTACGGGTGACCCATCGCGATATCAGCCTTTAAGGCTTGGCCTCTGAGCGGGCACCCGTGGTGCGGGGGTGGCGAACTAAGGTATTGAGGCGGTTCGTCTCGTGCGAGCCCCACGTTTCTTGGTGAAAGGGCCACATTGTGACTGTACGCGTAGGTATCAACGGATTTGGCCGTATTGGCCGTAACTTCTTTCGGGCCATTGCTGCCCGGGGTGCGGACATCGAGATCGTGGCGGTCAATGATCTTGGCTCATTGAAGACAATGGCTCATCTACTCAAGTACGACTCAGTCCTCGGTGTCTTGCCAAACACTATTGAAGCTGTCGAAGGCGGAATCAGCATTGATGGGAAAGTCTTGAAGGTTCTCACTGAGCGTGACCCAAAGGCTTTGCTATGGGGCGCCTTGGGTGTCGACCTTGTTATCGAATCAACAGGAATCTTCACTGACCGCGACAAAGCAGCAATGCATCTTGAAGGTGGAGCTCCTTTAGTAATAGTTAGTGCACCGTCTAATGGCGCTGATGCGACCATCGTGTACGGCGTCAACCAGAATGACTTCAAGCGCGGCACTCACAAAGTGATTTCGAACGCCAGTTGCACAACTAACTGTTTCGTGCCAATGGTGAAAGTTCTTGACGATGCGTTCGGCGTGGAGAATGGTCTGATGACCACCATCCACGCATACACCGGCGATCAATCTTTGGTGGATGGCCCGCATAGCGATCTACGTCGTGCGCGCGGAGCTGCAATCAATATCGTGCCAACCAGCACCGGTGCAGCGAGGGCTACAAGCCTTGTTCTTGAGTCAATGAAGGGCAAGCTTGACGGAACATCGTTGCGTGTGCCGGTTCCGACTGGATCAATCACAGACTTCGTTGCGAACTTAAAGAAGCCAGCGTCAGTTGAGGAAATCAATGCAGCTTTTAAGGCTGCTGCTTCTGGCCCGCTGAAGGGAATCCTTGAGTACACCGATGCACCAATCGTTTCAAGCGACATTGTTACTAATTCGCATTCGTGCATTTTCGACAGCGATCTGACAATGAGCATGGGATCTCTGGTGAAGGTCCTCGGTTGGTATGACAACGAGTGGGGATATTCGAACCGCCTTGTCGATCTCGCTTTGCACGTAACTAAGTAGGCACAGCAAATGGCACGAGTCCCAGTACTTGAGGACCTCGGAGATGTCGCTGGAAAGCGTGTGCTTGTCCGTACAGACTTCAATGTTCCGATGCACGGTGCAGATGATGCACGCGAGATATCAGATGATTTTCGAATTCGTGCAGCACTACCAACCATTGAGTGGTTGACAAGTAGGGGAGCCACGGTTGTTTGTGCCAGTCACCTCGGGCGTCCGAAGGGAAGCCCCGAGGCCAAGTATTCGATGGATCCCATTCGGCGTCGGTTGGCCGAACTCGCACCTGGTGTTGAACTATTAGAGAATTTGCGTTTTGACGCTGGAGAGGAAGGCAATTCTCCAGGGTTTGTTGCCAACCTTGTCAAAGGTATTGACATGTATGTCAATGACGCTTTCGGAGCCGCGCATAGATCTCATGCATCAATCGTTGGGCCTCCACGCACTTTGCCTTCTGCTGCTGGTCGGCTTCTTGAACGTGAAGCTGAGATTTTGGGTTCATTGCGCGAATCCCCTAAGCGTCCGTTCGTAGCGGTGCTTGGCGGTGCAAAGGTCAGCGACAAGATTGGTGTGATCGAAGCCCTGTTGCGTGTTGTGGATTCATTGGTAATTGGTGGAGGAATGTGTTTTACATTCCTTGCAGCTAAGGGATACCCAGTCGGTGATTCTTTGTGCGAACTAGATCAGATTGCAACTTGTAAGAAACTTCTTGAGAACTCGAAGCCGATTTACCTACCAGAAGACATCAACGGATTAGATGCCAGTGGTCAATTTGCTTCCTACGGAGTCCGTTTGCCAGATGGTGCAAAAGGACTGGACATTGGACCTGGTACCGCAGGTGCCTTCACTGATGTAATCATGGATGCTCGTACCGTCTTTTGGAACGGACCAATGGGCATGTTCGAAGACGCTCGATTTGCAGCCGGAACTCGCACAGTTGCAGAGGCGATGGCGGCAACGAAGGCCTTCACTGTTGTCGGAGGTGGCGACAGTGCTGCTGCACTTGCGACTTTCAATCTCGACGATGAGATTGACCATGTATCCACCGGAGGTGGAGCATCATTAGAACTTCTTGAGTTGGGCGATTTGCCTGGCTTGGCAGCACTGAGAGGCGCCCCGAATGTCAAATAATTCACGTAGACCGTTAATAAGCGGTAACTGGAAAATGAATCAAAACCATTACGAAGCAATTCAGTGCTTGCAGAAGTTGGCGTATCTGGTTGGCAAGGACGATTTTGCAACGGTTGACGTAAGCATTCATGCTCCGTTTACGGACATTCGAAGTGTTCAAACTTTGATTGATGCAGACGACTTGAAGTTTTTGCTTGGCGCGCAACATTGTTATTTCGAGGACAAGGGCGCATTTACCGGGGAGGTGGCGCCTGCTTTCCTTGCCAAACTGGGCGTTAAGTACGTGATTTGCGGCCATAGCGAGCGTCGGGAAATGTTCGCCGAGACTGATGAGATGGTGCAGAAAAAAGTCTCTGCAATTCTTGCCAACAAGATGATTCCGATTTTGTGTGTGGGTGAGACATTGGCCGAACGCGAAGCAGAGCAGACACTTGAGAAAGTTCTCGGTCAACTGCGTGCGGGTCTTGCAAAGATAACGCCGGAACAAGCTTCAACTCTGGTGGTTGCATACGAACCTATTTGGGCCATTGGTACTGGCAAGACAGCAACAACCGCAGATGCTCAAGAAGTGTGCCATGCGATACGTCAAGAAGTTGGTGTGTTGTTTGGTGCAGAGACTGCTGGGGCCATTCGCATTCAGTACGGCGGCTCTGTAAAGGCCGCTAACATCGCTGAGTTAATGAGGCAGACTGACATCGACGGTGCATTGGTTGGTGGGGCAAGTCTCGATCCCGACGAGTTCGCACGCATTGTTCAATACCGTTTGCACGAAGAGGCACAATGACCTCAACGTTCGACTCTGTTCGTGAAGATGGCGTTGCGCCGAATTCCGCAGAGCCGATCGTGGGAAAATCTCCCCGGGAGCTCGCGTGGGCAAGAATGTCTCGAGACAAGGTGTCACTCTTTGCACTCGGCGTAATCATCACTTATCTCTTGGTTGCAGCACTCGCTCCGGTTATCTGCGCTGTTTTGGGCATCAGCCCGTATGCGCTAGATGGCAATGCGTTGAATGATTACGGACTTCCAAAAGGTGCCTTCGGTGGAATTTCTACAGAGCATTGGCTCGGTGTGGAGCCGGGTACGGGTCGTGACATTTTTGCACGGCTTATTTATGGCGCTCGGGCATCATTATTGGTTGGAATCCTTGCCACAATTTTGACCACGGCAATCGGACTAGTTATCGGCGTGGTTGCTG
>JANQYF010000014.1:19822-27874 GCA_030729045.1 Ilumatobacteraceae bacterium | reverse complement strand
AGAAGCGCAATCAATTCGCCAGATGCAATGTCTTCACCTGCATGAGCAACTGCACCTTCTTCAAAGGCAGTGAGAACATCACGCATCATTTCACCAGGAGCTAATTCTTTGTACACAGTGAGCACTGCGCCAGAAATGAGCTGCTGAAGAATGCCGTTCTCGCGGCCTTCTTCCAGTGCTTCGATTTCAACTTTTCCGCCTGTAGACGATGCCAAAGCATCAAGGTCACTAATACGTGGCGCTACTTCGCGCTCCCCTGCTCGTAATGCACGACGTACTGCGTTTGCACTAAGAATTTCGAAGTTAGACACTGACAAACGCACGCTGACACCGCTGCGTTGGTTGACATGGCTGCTGACGCGAGCCTGATGAGAGAACGTAGCGATAATGCGCTCCATGAACTCCGGCATGGTGACTGTGACATCACCAATGGAAGCAGCACGCGATTCTTGACGCATGATGGCAATTTCTGTGTCGACTTCAAGCGGATAATGCGTGCGGATTTGGCTACCGAAACGGTCTTTCAGCGGTGTAATTATGCGACCACGGTTTGTGTAGTCCTCCGGGTTTGCAGACGCGACCAACATGACATCAAGCGGAAGACGAATCTTGTAACCGCGAATTTGCACGTCGCGCTCTTCGAGAACGTTCAGCAAACCAACTTGAATTCTCTCTGCAAGGTCTGGCAATTCGTTGATTGCAAAGATTCCACGGTTGGTACGTGGCACTAATCCGTAATGCAATGTGAGTTCGTCACTGAGGTAACGACCTTCTGCAACTTTGATGGGGTCAACTTCACCAATGAGGTCAGCAATTGATGTATCTGGCGTTGCAAGTTTTTCACCGAATCGCTCACTGCGATGCACCCAAGAAATAGGAGCATTCTCGCCCTCTGCAGCGATGAGGTCACGTGCGTGACGTGACACTGGGTTGTACGGGTCGTCATTGATTTCACTGCCTGCGATGATTGGCATCCACTCATCGAGAAGATCAGTGAGCGAACGAATCATTCGAGTCTTTGCTTGACCGCGTTCACCAAGGAACACAACGTCGTGACCTGCAAGCAATGCGTTCTCAAGTTGTGGCATCACGGTGTTTTCATACCCCATGACACCTTCAAACAAAGGAAGGCCGGCAGAGATATTGCGTACGGCGTTGGCGCGCAATTCTTCCTTGACAGGAATGGATTTCCAGCCTGAGGCACGAAGTGCCGCCAGAGTGACAGGAAGAGATGCGGGGACAGCAGGAATTGTCATGGAAATGACAGTACCCCGAGAGCCCTAGTGAGCCCTCAGCCGAACCAATTTATTTGCGAGCAAGATCCTTGCGGTTTGCAAACTTGGCCTTGCGGAAGTCCTTGTTCATGAGGGCAATGACGTCGATGGAAATTTCCTTCGGGCATGCTGCTTCACATTCGCCATGGTTTGTGCACGAACCGAACTTCTCGTCCATGGTTTCCACCATGGCCTCAACGCGTGAGTAACGCTCGGCCTGACCTTGTGGCAGACGGCTGAGGTGGGCAATTTTTGCTCCAGTGAACAAGTTGGCAGCACCATTTGGGCACGCAGCAACGCATGCTCCGCAACCGATGCAGGCAGCTGAGTCCATCGCGGCATCAGCCACAATTTTGGAAATTGGAATTAAGTTTGCATCTGGTGCACCACCGGTATCGGCTGTGATGTACCCACCCGATTCAATGATGCGGTCAAATGCAGAACGATCAACCATGAGGTCTTTGATGATGGGGAATGCTGATGCACGCCATGGCTCAATTGTGATGGTGTCATTGCTCTTGAACTGGCGCATGTGCAACTGGCACGTTGCCGTTCCGCGTTGTGGTCCGTGTGCTTGTCCGTCAATCATGAGCGAACATGTGCCGCAGATGCCTTCGCGACAGTCATGGTCAAACACCACTGCCTCTTTGCCTTCTGTGACGAGTTTGTCATTCAAGATGTCGAGCATCTCGAGGAACGAGGCTTCGTCTGTGATTTCGTCGACCACATGGGTTTCGAAATTGCCCTTTGCTGCAGGACCAGCCTGACGCCAAATGCGCAATGTGATGTTCTTGAGGTGATTGCTCATTTGTAGCTCCGAGTCGCGAGGTGAACAGCTTCGAATTCGAGCGGTTCAACGTTCAGGTTTGGTGTCATTGGATCGCCGCCCCATTGCCATGCGGCAACGTGGCAGTAGTTCTCATCGTCACGAAGTGCTTCGCCATCATCTGTCTGGTACTCAGAACGGAAGTGACCGCCGCAGCTTTCATTACGATCAAGCGCATCGCGACACATCAGCATTCCCAACTGGAAGAAGTCGTCTACACGGCCTGCTTTTTCAAGTGTTTGGTTCATGTTGTCGCCATCACCGGTTACGCGAAGGTCTGTCTTGAACTCTTGATAGAGCGCAGGAAGAAGTTCCAAAGCTTTTTTCAATCCTTCTTCAGTACGTTCCATTCCGCAGTAATCCCAGATGATTTTTCCGAGTTCACGATGGAAGTAATCAGGTGACTTTGTGCCGTTAATTGCAAGGTACGCATTGAAACGTTCGCGTGCAGCTTCTTCAGCAGCTTTGAATTCAGGATGATCAATACCTGGCATTGATTTACCCAACAACGGAGCAAGTCCGTTTCCGATTGTGTACGGCAATACGAAGTAGCCATCTGAAAGACCTTGCATCAGTGCAGAAGCACCGAGACGGTTTGCACCGTGATCGGAGAAGTTTGCTTCACCAGCTGCATACAAACCAGGAATGTTTGTTTGCAATTCGTAGTCAACCCACAAACCGCCCATTGTGTAGTGGCTGGCTGGGTAAATACGCATTGGTGTTTCGTACGGGTTTTCACCAGCAATGCGCTCGTACATTTCGAACAAGTTGCCGTAACGCTCTTGCACTACGTCATGACCGAGACGCTCGATTGCTTCGGAGAAGTCAAGGTACACGCCGTTTTTCTTTGGTCCGACACCCTGTCCTTTGTCAACAAGACGCTTTGCTGCACGTGACGAAATGTCTCGTGGTGCCAAGTTTCCGAATGACGGATACAAACGCTCGAGGTAATAGTCACGCTCTTCTTCTGGAATGTCACGAGCCTGACGTGTCTCATCTGGATTTGTAGGAACCCACACGCGACCATCGTTACGCAATGACTCTGACATCAACGTAAGTTTTGACTGACTGTCATCACTTTGCGGAATACATGTTGGGTGAATTTGTGTGTAGCACGGGTTCGCAAACAATGCGCCCTTGCGGTGTGCACGCCATGCTGCAGTGACGTTGCATGCCATTGCGTTTGTTGACAGGAAGAATGCGTTTCCGTATCCGCCTGTCGCCAACACAACTGCATGAGCTGCATGTGACGAGATTTCGCCCGTTACAAGATCTCGAACAACGATGCCTGATGCACGGCCGTCGATAACAACGATGTCAATCAGTTCAGAACGGTTGTACAAACTGATTCCACCAAGACCAACTTGGCGTGAGAACTGTTGATACGCACCAAGCAGCAATTGCTGACCAGTTTGACCACGAGCATAAAAAGTACGACTGACTTGAGCTCCACCAAATGAACGGTTGTCTAAAAGACCACCGTATTCACGGGCGAATGGCACACCTTGGGCAACCATTTGGTCAATGATGTCAACGCTGACTTGTGCCAAGCGATGCACGTTTGCTTCACGCGCACGGAAGTCGCCGCCTTTGACGGTGTCGTAGAACAAACGGTGAACACTGTCGCCGTCGCCCTTGTAATTCTTTGCGCCGTTGATGCCGCCTTGTGCAGCAATGGAGTGCGCACGGCGAGCAGAGTCATGAAATGTAAACGCATCAACTTGATAACCAAGTTCAGCAAGCGTTGCTGCAGCTGATGCACCAGCAAGGCCGGTACCCACCACGATGACTTTGAATTTGCGTTTGTTGTTGGGGTTAACCAACTTCATGTTTTCTTTGTAATTATCCCATTTGTCCGCAACTGGTCCATCAGGAATTTTGCTGTCAAGTTTGACCGTGTTCTTTGCGAACAGTTCATCAGTGAGAGTCATGATCGTGTCTTTCTTCTTCGAGGCGTGTCGGTCAGCCGACAATGCCAGCCATTACAGCGATAGGGAATGAAACGTTGCCGACTACGACAAGAGAGGCGAAGCCAGTAGCAAAGCCACGGCGCCAGTTATTGAAACGTGGGTTGTTCCAGCCAAGTGACTGAAAGATGCTCCATGTGCCATGGAACAAGTGGATTCCGAGCAAAATGTTTGCAACTACGTAGAACAAGGCAACTGGTGTGCGCTGAAATGAATACACGATGCTGGCATAGACCGCCTTCACCGACTCCTCATCGCCCGGATGCGTAATCATCTTGCCTGTCTCAGAGTTCACAACACCAAATGTCAGATCGAGAAGATGCCAGACGATGAATCCAAGAACAATGATTCCTGACCAACGCATGGTGCGGCTAGCAAAGTTAGCGATCTGATAATCGCGCTTGCTTTGATATTTCACAGGACGAGCGTGACGGTTGAGACGAGTTAATGACCAAGCCGCATGTAAGTGGAGAAACAGCATGGAGATAAGGCCACCGCGAAGAATCCAGAGCACCCAACCTTTCGGTGCTAGCGGATACAGCAAGGTTTGGAGGAAATGGGCGTAGTGGTCAAGATCAGCTGCGCCCGCATAGATCTTGAGGTTCCCGATCATGTGAAAGAGGACAAACCCCATCATCGCGATGCCTGAGAGACCCATTGCGTACTTCTTGCCCACCGCAGTGGAATAGAGGTCGAGGAGAAATGGGCGCTTCTTACGCTGATGGGTGGCGGTTCCGGTGACCGGGCCGCGTTTCGATGTAACTACTTGTGCCATGAAAATAAGTTCTCCCTGCGGGCCGGGCTGGCCGGCTGTGCAAATGCACTTGAAACGGTAGCCCGAGAGAGCCCGTAGGGCACAACTTGACCATTTCGCTCTGGCGTGTCTTTTTTCACTACTCTTTAGCAGTCCCGTTCCGCACGGCTTGGCCCCTCTGTTTCGTAAGAACACAGATGTTGCCTGCCCGAAGTACGGGAATCACAACTCAAACTATTGGGAGTACCCACATGGAAATAATTCCGTATCTAGCGGGAGGGTCCGCACTAGCGGCACTTCTTCTCGCAGTCTTTTTCTATAAATTTGTCTCGGCTGCCTCACCAGGCGACGACCGCATGGTCTTTTTGATGACAGAGATTCAAAAAGGTGCTCGCGCATTCCTCAAAAAGGAATACACGTGGGTCGCATTCTTCGTGGCTGCACTAGCCATTGTTCTCGCTCTTGTCATTACCCCACTCGCCGCTGTGACGTATGTGCTTGGTGCGCTGTTGTCGGCTGGAGCTGGGTACATCGGTATGACCGTTGCTACCATCGCAAACGCTCGTACCGCAGAGGCTGCAAAGCAGGGACCAGGTAAGGCACTTCCGATCGCCTTCCGTGGTGGCGCTGTAATGGGATTCACCGTTGCAGGTCTCGCCTTGCTCGGTCTTGTTGCTGTCTATCTCATATTTGTGACATGGATGGAAGTTGATGATGCCTTCGAAATCATGACCGCCTTTGGTCTTGGAGCATCATCCATCGCGTTGTTCTCACGCGTGGGTGGCGGTATCTACACCAAAGCAGCAGACGTTGGCGCAGACCTCGTGGGCAAAGTGGAAGCAGGCATTCCCGAAGACGACCCACGTAACCCGGCAACAATTGCTGACAACGTTGGCGACAACGTGGGCGACGTAGCTGGAATGGGCGCTGACTTGTTCGAGTCCTACTCAGGCTCAATCATTGCTCCAATTTCACTCGTTGCTTTTGCGATGGGCCTTTCGGCCGACAAAGCTGGAGCAACTGAACTAGTACAAAACGCTGGATACAGCGCCATTGCATTGCTGATGTTCCCGTTTGCGATTGCCTTTGTTGGCATGGTGGCCTCAATCTTTGGTTCCTTCTTTGTGCGTGCCGGAGACTCCACCGAAACGCATGCATTAAGCAAGGCACTTCATATGGGCACCAACGTGGCCATGGGCATTACAACAATCGCAACAATTGCTTTGTCATATTGGATGTTTGGCGACAGCGACAAACCATGGGGTATGGCTGTTGCTGTAGTCGGTGGTCTCGTTGTGGGCTGGGCGCTCGGCAAAACTGCCGAGTACTACACCTCTGATCAATTCCCGACCGTAAAGAAAATTGCTCGTCAGTCAGAGACTGGTCCAGCAACAACTGTTCTTGCAGGTATCTCGGCTGGAATGATGTCAGTCGCATCATCTGTAGTACTCATCATTATTGGTGTAGGCCTTGCATATTGGGGTGGCGAACAAGCACTTGGCAATATTGACGGTGGTGTCCCAGGCGGCATTTACGGTATTGCAATGGCAGCTGTAGGCATGCTGGCAACCACTGGCATTGTTGTATCTGTTGATGCATACGGTCCCATTTCGGATAATGCCGGTGGTATTGCTGAAATGGCTCATCTTGATCCGAGCGTGCGCAAAGTTACTGATGCTCTTGACTCACTGGGCAACACCACTGCAGCAATTGCAAAAGGTTTCGCCGTTGGTTCAGCAGCTCTTACCGCACTTGCATTGTTCAAGAGTTTTGAATATGCAGTTCTCGATGCAAGCGGCGCAGAAAAGATTGCACTCAATCTCAATGTCGGCGACGTAGAAGTATTCGTTGGCTTGTTTATTGGTGCAGGACTTCCGTTCCTGTTTGCTGCACTCACCATCGATGCCGTCGGTCGTGCAGCCAACAAGATGATCGAAGAAGTGCGTCGCCAGTTCCGAGAGATTCCTGGTTTGCGTGAAGGCAAAGAAGGAGTCATCCCTGACTCTGCACGTTGTGTTGCTATTTCAACTGAAGCTTCATTGCGCGAAATGATTATCCCTGGTTCATTGGCTGTCGTGATGCCACTTGTAGTCGGCTTCATCAGTGTTGACGCACTTGGTGGCTTACTTGCGGGTGCTCTCGTGACAGGCTTTGCATTGGCCATCTTCATGTCCAATGCCGGTGGTGCATGGGACAATGCAAAGAAGTACATCGAAGCTGGTGCACATGGCGGCAAGGGTTCTGACCCACACAAAGCCGCCGTTGTGGGCGACACAGTGGGTGATCCTTTCAAAGACACCTCAGGACCTGCGATGAACATCTTGATCAAGGTCATGACCATCGTGTCCTTGGTGTTTGCTTCAGCATTCGTTTAAGAACACTTACCAAAAGGCCCGAGCCATGTGCTCGGGCCTTTTGTGTTTTCCGAGAAACTTTCGGCAGAATAGAAACATGCGATATCTCAGCCTCGATTGGATTGATGCCATGCAGGCTCAGGTGGCCTCTAGCGAGTCGCTCACAGACCTTGCTTCAACTCATTCCATCGGCGTCACACAGGTGGTCACAGACGGCCCCGAAGGCTCTGTGTTGTATCACTTGCAGGTAGGCAATGGCATCGCCCGCTTTGCCTCTGGTCCTGCACCCGAAGAGGATGTCCGCATGGAACAGACCTGGGAGACAGCAGTTGGGGTTGCAACCGGATCATTGCCAGCCCAAGAAGCCTTCATCAAGGGCCATGTACGCATCTCAGGAGACACTCAGCGCCTTGTGGATGCTGTGCCGGTCTTTGCCGCCCTTGACGCTGCGTTCGAAGCTGTGCGCACGCTGACAACGTACGAGTAAACAGTTACGCGGTTCGAAAATACGGGTTTGACGGATTAGTCATTGCCACAAGTGCCTGATTCAGATCAGGGCCAGCATCACGAGCCTGTTTCAGAGCGGCGACTGTGGCGTCTCGATTGTTTGAGAAAACTTCCTCTTCGTTATCAGCAGATGGATTCACCCATACCGCAACTATGAGAACAAGAGAATCAATATCGCCATCGAACAGTGACTGCTGATGTGCGAGTCCGACACCAGCTGCAACACCAGCCTGTGCCCCACCCCATGTCAACTGACCATGAACATCATTTGCGATTGCTGCTTTGTTAACAAACAACGTGAACGGAACAACGGGAATGTTTGGCTGCGCAACTGCAACAAACGGAACATGACCCTCGCGCGGTGTAGCTA
>JANQYF010000014.1:0-19722 GCA_030729045.1 Ilumatobacteraceae bacterium | reverse complement strand
ACCATCAGTGTTCCGGGTGTCATTGGTTCGGTACGAACTAAATCCGGACGATCCCCTCGACGCACCGCAGCAACAGTGTCAGCGTTCTCTTCGGTGGCTGTGCGAATGCGCGAAGCATTCTCAAAATGCCCACCTTCTGACGAGGTTTGTAGTGCAATTGAAACGACGAAGTCTGTCAGATCAAAATGCCAACCCAGTTCGTGACCATCACGCATGACAGCAAGATTCAGTGCGCCGAATGGATCTGCATAACGAAACAATTTTTCTTCGCCCAGAATCTTTGCGACAAAATCCATCAGCGGATCCCACTCATACAGTGAACGAATCACGCTGTCAGACGGGAACTGGTCATACGCAACCACTTCAAGATCCGCGTTCACAGTGGTGTGATACGCCACCTTTGCTAATTCATCACATTCCGTAATCAAACCAGCGATTGCATTCTCGCGAATGAAACCAGGGAGAATCGCAATGTTTTCCTTGGTGAAGGTGTCGCTCAGTTCCCTGTGCAATTCAGCACTATCTAGCGGCCACCTGTCAGTATCGACGAGTGCCGCAACGCTCATTAAATGAGGCCTAGCTTCTTTACTTCGTCACGCTCTTCAACAAGCTCGGCAACGGATGCATCAATGCGTGAACGGCTGAAGTCATCGATATCAAGACCTTGAACAATGCTGTACGTGCCGTCTTTGCACACACATGGGAACGACGAAATGATGCCTTCTGGTACGCCATAGCTTCCGTCAGATGGAATTGCCATTGACACCCAGTCACCTGGGGCAGTGCCAAGAACCCATGAGTTCATGTGATCAATTGCAGCATTTGCTGCCGATGCTGCTGATGACAAACCACGTGCCTTGATGATTGCGGCGCCACGCTTTGCAACAGTTGGGATGAAGTCATTTTCGATCCACGCCTGGTCGTTAACCAATGCAGCTGCATTCTGGCCATCAACTTCGCAATGGAAAAGGTCTGGGTATTGGGTGCTCGAGTGGTTACCCCAAATGGTCATCTTCTTGATTGAAGTGACAGGCTTACCAACTTTGACTGCTAACTGCGTCAGAGCACGGTTGTGATCCAGTCTCGTCATTGCGGTGAAACGACTTGGGTCAAGACCCTGTGCATTGTTCATTGCAATTACTGCGTTTGTGTTCGCAGGGTTACCAACAACCAAGATCTTTGCGTCTTTCTTTGCTACAGCGCCAAGTGCTTTCCCTTGTGGCTTGAAAATTCCGCCGTTAGCGCTAAGTAAGTCGCCGCGCTCCATTCCGTCTTTGCGTGGCATTGCGCCAACAAGGAAGGCCGCGTCAATATCACCAAATGCAGTTTCAGCATTGTCGGTGCAGACAACACCAGCAAGAAGTGGGAACGCGCAGTCATCAAGTTCCATACGAACGCCTTCTAACGCGCCAAGTGCTGGAGTGATTTCCAACAGTTGAAGAATGACTGGCTGATTAGGACCAAACACTGCGCCTGAGGCGATACGGAAAAGGAGGCTGTAGCCAATTTGGCCGGCTGCGCCGGTAACGGCAATACGAACTGGTGATGTCATGCCCCTAAGCGTAGGCAATATGGGGTACCTGTTCCCAATGGAAGAGCAGTGATAGTTGCTGAATTACCGGCCGATGGCCTGAAGAATTAGAGCAACGTAGTTGTCCTGGCCGAGAGCGTTGGGGTGAATTCCGTCTGAATTGAACCATTCGGGATGAGGCTTCGACAATGTGTGCCAATCGAGGATGGACACGTTCGGATGCTTGGCCGGAAGATTATTGATAACGGCATTATTCAATTGTTCTGAAGCGCGACCTGGAACTCGCATCGTGAGAACGACCACGCGCTTTACGTTTGCAAGCGGCTTCAGAATTCGGTCAAATGTCGCAGCTTTTGTAATGCCATTTGTACCTAAGTGAATGACAACAGTGTCACCTAACTCGTTAACGGACTTGTAGTAATTGAAAATCTGAACGGCATCAACGACCTGCCTGTTCTTAGTTGCATCAACTGTGATGCCATATGACTTCAACTTCTTGGCTGATCCCAACATCACTGAATCGCCTACTGCAAACACATCCATCTTTCCGCGCGGCAAAGTGGTCGTGGGAGTTAACGGAACTGTTGTTGTTCCTACACCGATTGTCGTAGTTGTTATACGTGTGACTGCGCCTTCATTTTCATTAAGACCAGCAGTGATGTCATCTGGCATCACGCGTGCACCTGCCATGCTGACCACGCTGAACACGGGTACGACTGCCAAAGTCCCAAGCACAATTCCCAATGGGCCACGCATAGTGCCACCGCGTGCACGCCACGAACGATACGTAGCCAATGCCTTTCCTGTACGAATCGGTGTTTCAATGAACTGATACGACGCTTCGGTGATGACAACGGTGATTGCCATTAGCGCGATGAACTCACGTACGTCTAACGAATTTCCTGCAGCCTTGCGATACGCCTGAAAGATTGTCCAGTGATACAAGTACAGACCGTATGAGCGCTTGCCAATCCACACCAACACTGGCGTACCAATGACGTACTTGCCCAACCGAGAACGAGGATGTGTCACGGTAGCAATTGCAACAACTGTGGCAATTGCTACAGCGATCAAACCTCCGCGGTACAACAAGTCGTAGCCAGTCATACCCACATCAGGTACGTCGACTACTTCACGAAACTTCCAGCACATAAAACCGAGTGCGACCAAGGCAAGAACTCCAGCAATATCTAGCCCGTTTGCGTTTGAACCAGCTCGTCCCCGGCGCAACGCCCATGGTCTCCACATCGTGGCAAGCGCCGCACCTAGCAACAATCCGCTGGCGCGAGTAATCGTGCCGAGGTACAGGAAATCAATACGGACAACACGACGTCCAAAAATTGACATGTACTGCTCTGGAGTGTTTGCAAACGTATCAATAGGCCCAGTGCGATAAATCATCGCTGTTGCTACCGCAATAGCAATAGCAAACGCTGTGAACACGAGGCCCAGAATCGGCAGTGTCTTTGGCCTGATTCGACGAAGTAATACGAACATAATGAGTGGCCACACGATGTAGTACTGCTCTTCGACTGCCAGTGACCACAAATGCCGAAGTGGTGCAAAAGCGAAAGCAGATGTATACGACGAACCACTCCAAATTTGGAACCAGTTCGAGACATATAGAAATCCACCAATGACATCGCCACGCAACATGCCCAAACGATCGCGATCAAACAAGGCGCAATACACAATTGTTCCCAGCAGCAACGTGAACAAGGCCGGCAAGAGTCTCCTGGCTCGACGCATCCAGAAATTGCCAAGCGACACGGTGCCAGAACGTTCACGTTCGGCAATCAGAAGCAACGTGATCAGATAGCCAGAGATGACAAAGAACACCTCAACACCGAGAAATCCGCCACCTAACCACTGATGATTCGCGTGATACACAATCACCGCAATAACTGCAAGTGCTCGCAAGCCATCGAGTGCCGGAACATACGGGACAACAGGTCCTCTACGGGTTCCCCATGCAGGTGTTCCGCCAATGTACGTGGATTGATCGTTCTGATTACTCATAAGAGAAATAGGTCATGCGACCGGAAGACCCAGTTGGGCGTAAATCTCCCGTGTAGCAGTTGATTTATTCAGGGTGTAAAAGTGAAGCCCGGGCGCACCCGCCGACAACAACTGCGCGCACAATTCTGTTGCAGCCTCTACTCCGATTCGACGCACGTCTTCTGGCGATGTACCTGACTCGAGACGTTCACGTAACCAGCCCGGAAAAGCTGCACCTGATAATTCGGCCATACGTTCAACCTGGGCAATGTTGGTGCACGGCATGATTCCGGGAACAACGGGTTTTGTGACACCAAGGTCTGCTAAGTCGTTTACCAGCGACAAATAGTGATCAACATCAAAGAAGAATTGAGTAGTAGCGAAATCGACAACTTTGAGTTTTTCAGCAAGTAGGCGACGGTCGGTTGCAAGGTCAGGCGAACGAGGGTGTCCTTCAGGATGCGCAGCAACGCCAATGGACAGATCAGCAATCTCGCGTAAATGTTCCACTAAGTCAGTTGCATATACGTAATCACTCGGCCGAGCGTCGGCTGGATCTTTCGGTGGATCACCGGCAAGAGCAAGGACGTTTTCAACTCCGGCATCTGTGTACGTAGAGATGATGTCGGCAATCTCATTACGAGTGTGGCCAACACATGTGAGATGCGCCATTGCAGGAATGTTTGTTTCGCGTTCAATCCACAACACTGTGTCGCGTGTGTTCTCTCGGGTAGAACCGCCAGCGCCATATGTGACTGAAACAAAAGATGGGCTGAGAGATTCAAGTTCAGCAATCGTGCGACCAAGCGACATTGAACCTGAAGTTGTTTTGGGAGGCGAAAATTCAAAAGAGAATGTTCGTCCCGCCGCAAGGAGGTCACCAATACGTGCCATTTGTCTAGTCTACGACTTACCTAGTGGCGGAAGTGGCGTGATCCGGTGAACACCATGGCAATGCCATGAGTGTTGGCTGCCGAGATGGATTCTTCGTCTCGCACACTGCCACCGGGTTGGAAAATTGCAGTGACACCAGCGGCAGCCAACTCTGAAACCGTATCGCCAAATGGGAAAAAAGCATCGCTCGCAGCAACCGAACCAGTTGCACGGTCGCCTGCGCGCCCAATAGCTAATCGTGCTGCATCAATACGGTTTGGCTGTCCCCCACCAATGCCGACAACAGTGTCGCCATGTGCGAGCACGATGGCATTGCTCCATGTGGCTGCAACTGTTTGCCACGCCAACATCAAACTTGACCACTCATCGGCACTTGGTGCACGTTCCGTGACAACAGTGAAATCATCGAGTGGTTCATCAACTTCGTCAACTGACTGCACAAGAAGGCCGCCATCAATAGACCGAACATTGATGGCCATCGAACCGAACGGTGCGACCGCTTCAAACACGCGAAGTGACGGTTTCGCACACAAAATTTCAAGCGCATCAGACGTGAAGGATGGGGCAATGACAACTTCTGTAAAGGTCTTATTGATCTCTGCGGCAGTATCACCATTGACTTCACCATTCACCGCAATGATGCCGCCGAACGCACTGATCGGGTCTGCACCGTGTGCATGTGAGTACGCCTCAAAAATTGTGGGTGCGAGAGCGACGCCACAAGGGTTGGCATGCTTCACGACAACTGCAGCTGGTCGGTCGAAACGACTAACCAATTGCCACGCAGCTTCTGTGTCAAGAACATTGAGGTATGACATTTCTTTGCCATTGAGTTGAGTTGCGGAATCCCACCAGCTCTCGACGCCAGGAAGGCGATACCGCGCTCCGGTTTGATGTGGGTTTTCTCCGTAACGCAACACTTCGGCGCGTTCTGCGACGAGCGTAAGAATCGGTGGCACTGTTGCATCTTCACGATCACTAGTTTCATCAGCCAGCCACGATGAAATAGACGCGTCGTATGCACTGGTGATTCTGAATGCTTTCTGCGCTAAACGGCGACGAGCTGCAACACTAAAAAAATCACCACTGATCATTTCTAAAACGTCGTTGTAATCTGCAGTGTCTACGACAACACCAACGTGGGCAAAATTCTTCGCAGCCGCGCGCACCATTGCAGGCCCACCAATATCAATCAGCTCAATCCCCGGCTTCGAAGAGAACGGGTACAGATTGACAACAACAAGATCAATTCCTTCGATGCCATTCTTTTCCATCTCAGCAACATGATCCGGATTTGAACGATCAGCGAGGATTCCGCCATGAATCTTCGGATGAAGTGTCACCACGCGGTGATCAAGAATCGGGGCTAGCCCCGTTATCTCTGCAACATCTGTGACCGGAATACCAGCTGCAGAAATCGCAGCGGCAGTTCCACCACTAGACAGCAACGACCAACCGAGTTCATGAAGCGACGTCGCGAATTCGACGATGCCCGTTTTGTCGTAAACAGAAAGTAGTGCGCGTGGCACTCAGCTCAGCCCAGCAACGATGGTGGCCATGAGTTGACCTGCTTCAGTGGGGTTGTTTCCCACTTTCACGCCTGCATCACGCAATGCATCCATCTTGCCCTGTGCAGTTCCCTTGCCACCAGAAACGATTGCGCCTGCATGGCCCATCTTTTTTCCGGCTGGGGCAGTAACGCCTGCGATGTACGCAGACATCGGCTTGGTCACATTGGCCTTGATGAACTCTGCAGCTTCTTCTTCAGCTGAACCACCAATTTCACCAATCATGATGATGGCGTGAGTTTCTGGGTCTGCTTGAAATTCACGCAAGCAGTCAATAAACGAAGTTCCAGGAACTGGGTCGCCACCGATACCAACGCATGTTGATACACCGATACCAAGTTGCTTCAATTCATACAGTGCCTGATAGGTAAGAGTTCCGGAACGTGACACGATGCCAACGTTTGGACCCTTTGCTGTAGGCAGTTGTGCAATTTCACCGGCAGTAATTCCGATGTTGCATTTTCCTGGGCTAATGATGCCTGGGCAGTTTGGCCCGAGCAAACGAACTTTCGGAAAGTCGCGAACCAAAGTGTTGTACGTGCGCGCTTCGTCTTGTGCAGGAATTCCTTCTGTGATGCACACGATGAAAGTGATGCCTGCAGCAGCGGCTTCGAGAATTGCAGCAGAAGCAGCCTTCGGTGGAACAGTAACGAAAGATGCAGTTGCACCAGTTGCCTTCACCGCTTCAGCAACACTGTTGTAAACAGGAACGCCTTCAACATCAGTGCCACCCTTGCCTGGTGTAACACCAGCAACGATTTGTGTGCCGTATGCCTTGTTACGAAGTCCGTGATATTTGCCTTGGCCACCTGTGAGGCCCTGCACAATAACTTTGGTGTTTTGATCGACGAAAATTGCCATGACTGAGGTCCTTACTTTGCGAGCGCAACAGCTGCTTCAGCAGCTTCGAGCATCGTTGACTTACTGGTGAGTTTTGATTCGGGGATTCCGGCATTCTTCAGAATGTCGCGTCCCTCTGTTGCGTTCGTGCCGTCAAGGCGAATAACAATCGGCGCACGCAGGTCAACACGACCAAGTGCTTCCACAATTCCCTTTGCAACTTCGTCACCGCGGGTGATTCCACCAAAGATGTTGATGAAGATGCTCTTGACGTTCTTATCAGAGTTAATTACTTCAAGTGCTCCAGCCATGACATCGGCATTTGCGCCGCCACCAATGTCGAGGAAGTTTGCGGCGCTGCCACCCACTTGGTTCACAACATCGAGCGTGCTCATAGCAAGACCAGCGCCGTTAGCGATGATGCCTACTGTGCCATCAAGGCCGATGTACTGAAGTCCCTTTTCGCGAGCAAGAAGTTCGCGAGCATCAAGCTCAACAGTTGCTTGAAATTCAGCCCATTCAGGGTGGCGGAATTCAGCGTTCTCATCAAGGCTTACTTTTGCATCAAGTGCATGTACTTCGCCTGTTGGCTTCAAGATGAGTGGGTTGATTTCAGCAAGATCACAGTCACCTTCAACGAAGCAGCGGTACAACTTCACCAAAATGTCTGCAACACCTTGTTGTGCTGCATCAGGAATCTTTGCGTCAACTGCGGCTTTCTTTGCAGCTGCTGCAGACAAACCATCAACAGGATCAATGTGCAACATAAGGATTGCTGCTGGGTTCTTCTCAGCTACTTCTTCAATCTCTACTCCACCTTCGCGGCTCAACATAAGAAGGTGCTTCTTTGCACCACGATCAAGAGTGAATGATGCGTAGTACTCCTCTGCGATGTCTGAAGCATTCTCAACCCAGACACGCTTGACTACATGGCCCTTGATGTCCATGCCCAAGATGTTTCCGGCATGTGTGCGAACTTCGTCGGCGTTATTGGCCAACTTGATGCCGCCTGCTTTACCGCGGCCGCCCACTTGTACCTGAGCCTTTACAACTACTGGGTATCCAGCTGCATCTGCAGCGGCGACTGCTTGATCAACAGTGACTGCAACGTCACCTTTTGATACGGGAATGTCGTAGCGCGCAAAATACTGCTTGCCCTGATATTCGAAAAGGTCCATGAGTTACTCCCTATTGTCGAGTTCTTCTTCAAGCCATTGGCAAATCACTTTGAGTGATGAACCGGGGCCAAAAATATTTCCAACGCCTTGCTCGCGAAGTGCGCGCGCATCAGCATCGGGGATAACGCCACCACCGAAGATGAGAATGTCGGCCAAGTCGCGATTCTTTAGTTCTTCAACGGTGCGTGGAAAGAGCGTGAGGTGCGCACCCGACAGAAGCGACAGCCCTACGGCGTCGGCATCTTCCTGCATTGCAGTCTCTGCAATTTGCTCGGGGGTCTGATGCAGACCGGTGTAAATGACCTCAAAACCATGGTCACGAAGAGCACGGGTAATGACCTTGGCTCCTCGGTCATGGCCGTCCAGGCCTGGCTTGGCAACTACTACTCGATACGGGCGCTTCACAGAAGGTAAACCCTACGCCGTACGAGGGTTTCTGTACCAACCCGCCAGAATAGGGACATGGCTTTCCCCCGTCCTCGTAGTCCCCTTGCTCGTGCAGTTGTGCCCGTTCTCGGAGGCATTGCATTCTTCGCCCTGTTCTTTGCGGGTTTGTGGCTAGTAGCGACTGTCATCAACGACCGGGCTGAACCAGGCTCAGAAATCGGGAACAGAGTCTTTGAGGTGGGCAAAGTCGACTCAATGGCAAAAGCCATAGCGGCCGACGGACCATTGCTATTGCCAGATTTGAAGAGCCCAGACGGTGTGCGATCAATCGTCCTTGACCATACGGGATCAGATCCGGCCGTCGGCTGGCAGGTGTATTACGGCTTCCCTGCCGACAGAGACGCAACCTGCCTTGTGACCCATGTTCAAGGAAGCAGCACCTTCACCGATTGCGAAAATCGCACCATCCAGGTGAATCAATTAGCGACGCCGGCTGAAGTGCGGCCAATCGTTGAGAACAAAAAGACTTTGTATATCGATTTGCGCGGCTTGACGACAAGCGCCACCACTGTTCCGTAATTATCTGGCGGGAACTGAATCGACGAGGCGAATAGCAAATTCCTCAGCATGCTCAGCCAAATGCCCACGCTGTAGTGCAAGGCCACCAACAACTTCTGCACCGCGCGTCTCTAATTCACGCGTCATCACATCAAGTGATTTTCCTGGGTTCAATGCATACGTGCAAAATGCAACTGCTTGCTTGCCAGCCATTGCTGGAAGATGACGCAAACGATCAATTGCCCATGGCGCCTGACCAACAACAAACAGTCCGTGAACCCATGTGCCAACAATGACAGTGTCGGCGTCTTGAATTGATGCGTGATTCGGATCTTTCATTGAAGAGATACCGGTAATTGACCAGTTCTCTTGTTGCAGATTGGCTGCGATGAGTTCGCCCGCCTTCCACGTGTTGCCAGTGAGACTTTCGATAAGGATTGCTGCCTTCATGACACTATTTCTACTACTCGTAGCCCTCAGAAAAGAACTTCACGAAAGTTTTGTCAGCGGGGCCCATGCAAGAGCCAAGTGTTTGGTGCCCTTATCGCGGAAGCGGACAGTGACCTCGGTCTTGTCGCCTGTGCCCTTGATCTCGATAACGACACCTTCTCCGAATACCGAGTGCATCACATCATCACCAGGCTTGAGCCCTACTAGATGATCTGTATTGCGAGGCTCTGCTGCGGGCTTCACGGCGCGCTCGGCTCGACGACCGTATGAGCGACCAAACGAATCATCGTCGTCATCGTTGCGGCGTTTGTATGCAGGAAGTTCTGCATCGTTCCAATCGGTAGAAGTGCGACCAAAGACGCGCCCGTGATCTGAGCCTGAATCAACGTTGCCCTGACGGTCAAACAGTTCGGCAGGTACTTCGGCCAAGAACCGAGATGGCGGGTTGTACTGCGACTGACCGAACAACATGCGCTGCCATGCGTGTGACACCAACAAACGTTCACGCGCACGAGTAAGACCTACATATGCAAGACGACGCTCTTCTTCAAGTTCTGCAGGGTCTAGTAACGCGCGGTTATGCGGGAAAATTCCTTCTTCGCAGCCAACTAAGAAAACAACCGGGTATTCAAGACCTTTTGCTGAGTGCAATGTCATCAGCACAATGTGATTCTCGGCATCAAGGTCGTCTGTGTCTGCAACAAGCGCCACTTGTTCGAGGAACTCTTCTACCTGAGTGAATTCCGCAGCAGAACCAATGAGTTCCGAGATGTTTTCAAGCCGGCCGGCGGCTTCCACTGTGGCCTCTTGTTCAAGTTCGGTGATGTAACCGCTGTTGTTCATTGCGACTTCCAACAATGCTGATGGCCCGTCAGCTAGCGCTGCGTTCATCTGATCAACCAACGTGACAAACAAAGCGATTCCCTTGATTGCTCCACCAGACACACCTGCTTCACTTGCACGGCGCATGGCGTCTATGAATGAAATGTCATTAGCAGTTGCAAATAGATCGATTTTCCCGATGCTGGTATCACCAATGCCGCGCTTTGGAACATTCAGTACTCGCTTGATACTGATTTCATCAAGTGGGTTCGCACCAGCCTTCAAATACGCAATGGCATCTTTCACTTCGCGACGTTCATAGAACTTCGTACCACCGACAACTTTGTACGGAATGCCAGAGCGCATCATTGATTCTTCAATGGCACGACTCTGTGCGTTGGTGCGATACATGATGGCGATGTCGCCCCAAGCGCGCTTCTCTTTTGTGTGAATGTCTTGCGCAGTAGAGGAAACCCACGCGGCTTCGTCATATTCGTTTTCCGCAAAGTACCGAACAATTCGTTCGCCGTCGCCAGCTGATGTCCACAAGTCTTTCGGACGTCTTCCAACATTCTGTGAGATGACTGCGTTAGCTGCGGTAAGAATTGTTTGGGTACTGCGATAGTTCTGCGCAAGCACCACAACTGTTGCTTCGCCGAATGCACTTTCGAACTGATCGATGTTGCGAAGGTCGGCACCACGGAACTTGTAAATGCTTTGGTCACTGTCGCCCACCACACATACGTTGTGATGTAGTGCACCCAACATCAGAACAATGCGGTTCTGTGCCTGGTTTGTGTCCTGATATTCGTCAATGAGAATGTGTTGAAAGCGTTCCTGATACTGACGCAATACTTCGGGGTGTGCTTCAAAAAGACGAACAACATTGACCAACAAGTCGTCAAAGTCCATTGCGCCGGCACGAATGAGACGCGCCTGATACTCACGATAAATCTCGGCATTACGCCGCGCAGAGATATGTTCAGCGGTATCAAACGCAACTGCAGGCGTGATTAATTCGTTCTTCCACAAACTGATTTTTGATTGGGCTGCATTAGCCGGAAACTTTTTTGCATCGAGCCCCATGTCGCGAATGACATACCCCACAAGGCGCTTCGAATCTTGCGAATCATAAATAGTGAACTGCTTCGGGTACCCAATCAATTCAGCGTGTTGGCGCAAAATGCGAACACATGCCTTATGGAATGTGGTGACCCACATTGATCGCGCGGTAGGGCCTACCAAGTCAGCGACACGGAGTCGCATTTCCTCAGCAGCCTTATTGGTAAATGTGATGGCCAAAATTGCGAATGGTGATGTACCTTGCGAAATCAGCCATGCAATGCGCTGCGTGAGAACACGGGTTTTGCCAGAGCCAGCACCAGCAACAACAAGTAGCGGACCACCTGGGTGATACACAGCCTCTTGTTGGTCAGGGTTCAGCGGCGTGCTGTTGCCTGAAGAGCTAAATAGTTGATCTGACATGGTCCCGCCATCTTACGAGCGGACTGTGTCGGTGCGAGGAATGCGTTGTTATGCGCGAGCGTTGACCACGAATGGCAAAGTACGAGGTCCTCGTACTTGACCCGTGCTCCACGTGACCATTTCATTTGCATCGACTGAGAAGTCTGGGAAGCGCTGAAGGAACACTTCAACTGCAACATTCATTTCCAAACGAGCAAGGTTTGAACCAAGGCAACGATGAATACCAAGACCGAAAGCGGCATGGCGGTTCTCTTCGCGATCGATTACAACTTCGTGTGCGTTTGCAAATTGCTTGTCGTCACGGTTTGCAGCGGGGAAAGGAAGAAGAACCCAATCTTCTTTCTTCATCTGTACACCGTGGAACTCCATGTCTTCTTTCACAACGCGTGCCATGGTGACAGGCGCATATGCACGAAGGAATTCTTCAACAGCTGTTGGAATCATGTCTGGATTTTCTACCAAACGACGACGGTCAACTGAGTTGGTAGCAAGATGCCACAACGATGAACCGATACCGCTCCATGTTGTGTCGATGCCAGCGATCAGCAACAGAATGACTGTTCCGACTGCGTGCTCAAGCGACAACTTCTCACCAAAAATTTCTGCATTCAACAAGAACGAGATGAGATCCTCACGAGGATTCTCCTTGTGGTCAGTGACGTGATATGCAAGGTATTCATTGAATTCCATGAACTTTTGCATGCGCTCTTCTGTGCGCTCTTCACCGATTCCACTGAGAACAAGGTTGACCCATCCGCGGAACTTGTCACCGTCTTCAACTGGCAAACCAAGCATGCGCGCAATAACCATTACTGGAATGTGCTGTGAGTACTGCAATGCAGCATCGATGTGATCCGCATCGCCCATGTCGTCGATGAGCTTGTTGCAAATTTCGATGACTTCGTCACGCCAAGGATCAATCATCTTTGGAGAGAATGCAGGAAGCAGCAAACGGCGAGCTTCGTTGTGGAATGGGGGGTCAGAAGAGATCGGTGGTACAGGCCCAATAGGTGCACCGATGCGATCAGGTACTTCACTTGGCTTTAACTGACCAACAACAGGTCCTTCACTTGAGAAATGATCTGTGTCGTATGCAATTGAGTGCACCATCTCATGAGTGAGTGGCAACCAGGTGCCGCCGTAACGCTCTGTGTGGGCAATTGGGCAACCCGAGTTCTTGAGGTCATCCCAAATTTTGTGCTGGTTCGCTGCATATGCAGGTGAACCGTGGTCGAAGTCTGTCGCCCAGTCGGTGACTGGTCCGTAAACGGTTTCACTCATGACTATTCCTCAATTGAGATTGCAAATTCGGGACAGTTAGCAAGCGCAAGGCGTGCTTTGTCCTCGAGGCCGGCAGGAACGACACCATCATTAAGTTCGAAAGCGTTGCCGTAATCGTCAACATCGAATAGTTCGGGAGCTAAGGCATAACAACGGTTATGTCCTTGGCATTTGGCGGGGTCTACGTGTACGCGCATTCCTTAATACTAGGCAGTAAGTGCCAGAATCTCATAGATGACGGCACAAGATTTCGTTCTACTTCTTCCTCCCTCTGAGGGAAAAGCTGAAGACGGGGTTGCCTCACGCCCATGGACTGCCCAGTTGGGAGTTTTTGGCGCCGCTCTCGAGACCTCTCGGACACTGATAGTTGCACAATTGCGCAAAGAAAAAGGTGGCTCGCAAAAACTTCTTGGCGTCAGTGGGGCACACCTCACTCGTGCGCAATCTTCCAACATGCAATTAGTTGGTGCACCGTGTCTTCCTGCGTGGCAGCGATACACCGGAGTCGTGTGGGATCACTTAGATCTTGCATCTCTCACAGCAACGCAGCGCAACGCATTCGTAAAGCGCATCATTGTTCCGTCTGGGTTGCTCGGTCTGGTACGTGCTGATGATCAAATCCCCGACTATCGATTGAAAATGGGCGCACGTCTCGCGCCATTTGGCACGATGTCGAAATTCTGGAATGAAGCAATCACTGATGCATTAGTAGCAGTTGCAAAAAAGAAGACTGTTGTTGACCTGTTGCCGAATGAGCACCGAGCTGCCATCAATTGGAATCTGCTTGACAACGTTGTTCGCGTTGACCTTGTGTCACATTCCGGCGCCGTGGTCGGTGGTCATAATGCCAAGGCAGCAAAGGGACTGCTGGCCCATCACCTTCTGGTGTCGTCCAACGCAGAGGTACGACGTACCGTTGCGTCATTCAAACATCCTGAATATTCAGCAAAGGTATCGACATGACAGATCTTTTCTCATTAGAGGGCAAGACCGCCATCATCACTGGTGGTAGTCGCGGCCTTGGTCGCGAGATGGCATTGGCATTCGCAGAGCGCGGCGCAAACATTGTTGTTGCAAGTCGCAAAGTTGAAAACTGCGAAACAGTTGCAAACGAAGTTCGTGCATTAGGCCGACGGGCGCTTGCCGTCGGTTATCACGCGGCATCGTGGTCTGATGCAGAAATGTTGGCAACGGCTGCCATTGCAGAGTTCGGACACATTGACATTCTTGTTAACAATGCGGGCATGTCACCGTTGTATTCATCACTTGTGGAAGTCACAGAAGATTTGTACGACAAAGTTCTTGGTGTGAACCTAAAAGGGCCATTTCGTTTATCCGCGCTTATCGGCACTCACATGACTGCAAAGAACGCAGATGGCACGGTGCGTGGAGGTTCCATTATCAATGTGTCATCTATTGCAAGCCAACGACCGTCTCCCAACGAAGTGATCTACGGTGCTGCAAAGGCCGCCGTTAACAACTTGACCATGGGACTTGCACGCACATATGCGCCTCACGTGCGAGTGAACTGCATTGTTCCCGGACCCTTCTTAACGGATATCTCAAAGGCATGGGATATGGAACGTTTCAACAAGGCCGCAAAAACTGGTTATATGTTGCAGCGTGGTGGAGAACCACGTGAGATTGTTGGCGCTGCTCTGTACTTAGCTAGCGACGCAAGTAGCTACACAACAGGAACCTTGCTTCCCGTTGACGGTGGCCCACAGTAACTACTTTAGTTTTTCGTTGAAGAACGCAAGCACTCGTTTCACGCTGTCTTCATCGCGATGTTCTGTAAGAACACTGTGGTCCTTCGGTGACTGCGAGGGAATTTCTACTGCGATGAAGGCATCGCCAATAAGGTTGCGTAGCGAAGCGAACCTGTCGCCAACCAATTTGTCCTGCGTGAACCGCAAACCGAGCACCTGACATCCGTCAACTGCGCGCTGAGTGATTACTGCAGCATCATCAGGAGACAAATTGAGATCAGCACCACGAGCTTTGCCGACAACGAATGGCAACGAAGGTTGCGACAGGACTGGCGCAATCATGATGTCGTCCACCATCATGCCAAGTGCGAAGCCACCCGAGAAACACATGCCAACTGCGCCAACGCCTTTGCCACCAATTTCATTATGCAGTGCACGCGCTAACGCACGCAACCACGAGATGACTGGTGATGTCTTCTGAAGCGCCAAGGTGGTGAACTCTTTTGAAATACAAATCTTCAACATTGACGAGGCCAAGTATTTTCCGTCGACTTTCCGGCCAGGAGTTCCGACAAGATCCGGCATCACAACGGTGAACCCTGCATTGACGACATCGTTTGCGAAACGCTCAACTGCTGGCGTAATGCCAGGAATTTCGTGAACAACAATGACAACTGGGCCAGTCCCCTTGCGGTACGTATCACGTGTCAACGACGCAGAGGTAAATGAACCTTTGACCCAACCTTCTAAAACAGTCATGTCTACTTCCCTGTTAATGCTGCAAGCGCAGACTCAGCCAACGTCTCTGTTCCCAACTTCATTGGTTCAAGATCCACATCTTGGTCGCCCATCGCGCCGTGCAAGTACCGCGCATAAACACCTTCAGAAATGACTGCCAAACGGAAACTGGAAAAAGCTTTGTAGTACGCAACGTTTGAAACGTCACGTCCAGTTCGTATTGCATAGCGTTGAACCAAGTGATCAAACGTGCACGAACCGGGATGTCCGGATGGGTCATTGTGACGCAACATTGGGAAGCCTGGATCAGTCCAATAGATACCGACATACCCAAGATCTGCCAATGGGTCACCCAGTGTGCACAATTCCCAATCGAGTACGGCCGCAATCTTGCCTGTTGAGATATCCGTTAGGCAGTTACCGAATCGATAATCACCATGAGCAATTGATACGCCGTGTTGTACCGGAATGTTTTCAGCCAACAAACGGGCGACTTCTTCCACGGCGGGTAACTCGCGCGTTTTTGAGTTCGCCCATTGAGTGCTCCAACGCTTTACCTGACGTTCTACATATCCTTCGCGCTTGGCCAGGTCTCCGAGGCCAACTGCATCAATATCGACTGCATGGAGATCAGCCAACACATCAATGAGGTTCTCAGCTGCCGTAGTACGCAATGCTTCAGGCAATAAGAGGCCCTTGTCTGGGCTATCCAGAACTACGCCATCAACAAAAGCCATCACATAGAACGGTGCACCATTGACTTCTTCGTCGGTACACACACCAAGCGTGCGGGGCACCGGAACATTGGTCTTTCCTACTGCAGAAATAATGCGGTGCTCGCGGGCCATGTCATGAGCAGTTGCCAACACATGACCCATCGGCGGACGACGTAGGACTAATTGCATTCCATTCGCATCGGCGACACGAAAGGTGATGTTGCTTCGACCGCCAGCGATGAGTTCGTATGAGTACGGACCCTGCGCACCTTCAATATTGGCGTTCAGCCACGCTTCAACTTTGACTTCATCGATCCCCTGCATGGAGATAGACCGTATCTCTAATCAACCAGGGCGAACGACGCCAACAACTTTCCACCAGCGAATCGGCCCAATCTTTACAACGTCTCCAGTTCGCGGAGCATGCACCATGGTTCCGTTACCAAGATAAATACCGACGTGGTGAATGGGAGTGCCTGTGAAAATAAGGTCGCCAGGCATTGCCAGTTCTTTCGGAATACGAGGTCCCGTATTGTATTGCGCACGTGAATTTCGTTTTAGGCCGACCCCAGCTTTGCCCCAGGCATACGTGGTCAGCCCTGAACAATCAAAAGCTTTGCCGGGAGAACTCATTCCATACCGATACGGAACTCCAAGTTGGGACAATGCAGCTTTGATGGCGGACTGGCTACGTGCCGAAACCTTCGGAATGTTGCCGTACTTCTTTTGAATTGATGCGTACTTGCTACTGAATCCGGCAGCTTCTCGCTGGGCGTCAGTTAGTGCCTGCGCCTCACGACGATTACGTTCCTCACGCAGTAAATCAACAAGGTCACCTTGAACAGTTGATTGCAACTCTTCATAACGCGCAGCTAGTGCCTCTGCTGCCCCTAAACGCTTGTTTGCGACTTCACCAATGCTCACTGCTTGCTTACGCTTCTTTTCCAATGCAGCTTTTTTCTTGGTCAGTGATGTCGCTGTCGCATCAAGTGAATCCGTTGTGAGTGAACCTTGGTTCATCGCAATTGATAACAACTGGCTCCGCTGTAGCGAATCTTGTACCCCACCAGCCGATGCGAAGAGATTCGTCAACGTTGAATTACGTCCACCGTGCATGAACTGCGTAACCGCCGACATGTACAACGTGCCACGCATTTGAGAAAGTTGTGCTTCTGCGGCCGCCACATCTGCCTGAGCTCTGTCAATCTCGACGCCTAGGTCAGCTTGCTCGGTCAATGACTGGGCGTAATCTTCACCCAGAGCATCCATCTGCTCGGCCAGGTTGTCCAGCTGATCAGCAATATTGACCGCCTGACGACGCTTTTCGTCTAGAGGGTCGGCAGAGGCAACCGGCGGAGAAATAACCGTGCCTCCCAAGATGCCAACGGCAAGAAGTGAGACCAGTACGGACCGAAAGGGCCCCCGGTGGTGACGGGTCGAAAACATGACCCTGTCAGGCTACTTGGGTTGGGTCAGGGCCTAACGGCGCCCTCTCAGAGCCTTACAGGGGTGGATTTGAGCCCCTTAGGGCTATTCCCACTCAATCGTGCCAGGCGGTTTCGAGGTGACGTCATAGACCACCCTGTTGATGCCAGGCACCTCATTGATGATGCGGCTCGACATCTTTTCCAAGAGGTCATAGGGCAAACGCGCCCAGTCTGCGGTCATGGCATCGTCGCTGGTGACAGCCCGAATAATGATGGGGCGGCCATAGGTGCGCTCATCTCCCATGACTCCGACGCTACGAATATCGGCCAGCACTGCGAAGGCCTGCCAGATTTCCCGCTCAAGGCCTGCGGCCTTTATTTCGTGACGCACAATCTCGTCTGCATGTTGCAAGGTTGCCACTTTGTCTGGCGTCACTTCACCAATGATTCGTACGCCTAGACCAGGACCAGGGAATGGCTGACGCCACACAATGTCATCGCTAAGCCCAACTTCAACACCTACTTTGCGTACTTCATCTTTAAACAACGCACGTAGTGGTTCACACAATTCAAGAGTCATATCGTCAGGCAGCCCACCAACGTTGTGATGGCTCTTGATTACTGCTGCAGTTCCGTCGTGTCCACCACTTTCAACAATGTCTGGATACAACGTTCCCTGTACCAAGAACTTTGCATCGGTGAGTCCGCCAGTGTTTTCTTCAAAGATGCGCACAAACAATTCACCAATTGCTTTGCGCTTCGCTTCTGGTTCTGTAATTCCAGCAAGTGCAGCGAAGAATCTGTCGCCAGCATCAATATGAATCAACTCGATACCCATGCTCTTGCGAAAAGTCTCCACAACTTGTTCACTTTCACCACGACGCATGAGCCCAGTGTCTACATACACGCATGTAAGTTGCGCGCCAATTGCTTGATGCACGATTGCCGCAGCCACGGAGGAATCAACTCCACCTGACAAGCCACAGATTGCGCGTTCGGTTCCGACTTGCGCACGAATTGCTTCAATCTGATCTTGGACAATGCTTGCCATTGTCCAGTCTTGTTTGCATTGCGCGATATCAACTAGGAAACGAACTAATAAATCTTGACCACTAGTCGTGTGCACAACCTCAGGGTGATATTGCACACCATAGATTCGACGAGCATCATCTTCAATCACGGCGTTTGGTGCATCAGGTGTAGCCGCTGTTCCCACAAAACCGGCTGGTACTTCGCTAACGAAATCGAAATGGCTCATCCATACGTCGTGCACTTGTGGTGTTGAATCACCAAGCAACTTCGAAGTCACAGAGTTACGCGTCAGAGTGGCACGGCCATATTCACCACGACCTCCGCGAGCAACAACACCACCAAGTTGTTGAGCCACTAACTGGCAGCCGTAACAGATACCGAGAATCGGAATTCCCAATTCATAAATGGCAGGGTCAAGCAACGGAGCACCATCGACATGCACACTCTTTGGGCCACCAGAGAGAATGATCGCCTTCGGTGCTTTAGCCATTACTTCGGCTGCCGAAATGCGATGAGGGACGATTTCTGAGTACACCCGAGCCTCACGTACCCGACGCGCAATGAGTTGGGCATATTGGGCACCAAAGTCAACAACGAGCACTACATCATGCTGGGCGGGATGTGACTTTGTACTCATAGCGTTGTAAACACTAGTTGGCGTGAGACGATAGTCCCATGCCCCGTATTGCCCCTATTGCCTGTGCCGTTCTTCTCACGCTTGCACCATTCGGACTCTCTGCAGTCAACGCAACAGATACTCCAACCGACACAACTGTCGCTGCTGGTGAAGTGACGGACACAACGTATGTCTGGGACTTAGTCAATGAGCCGTCAGAATGCCTCAATTCAAACCCACGCCCAGGTTGTGGAAAAAAGCCACAAAGTGCCGGTGATCGTGGAGGTTGGATGCAGTACACAGTGTTCCTTGTGATGCTTGCTGGTGTCGGTGTTGTCGGAACAGTATTGATTCGTAATGTCATTCGTCGAGACAGGGCTATTGCCGAAAAGATGTCGCAGAACGAATAGTTCAGTTCTCGCTACAGAATTCAACTGTACGAAAAATAAATTCGTCTGCTGCTTCCCACGGCACAAAATGACCGCAATTCTC
>JANQYF010000013.1:20448-97721 GCA_030729045.1 Ilumatobacteraceae bacterium | reverse complement strand
CGGCCTTCAACTGATCGCCCCATACGTTGTGGTAGCGCTCTGGGTAGAACATGATCGGAAGCCATCCGTCAGCCATTTCTGCAGTTGCTTCAACACTTCTGTCTTTCAATGACGCCCACCAGATGGGGATGTCTTTACGAACTGGGTGGTTAATGATTTTGAGTGCCTTACCAAGGCCAGTTCCCTGGCCAGCTGGAAGTGGAATGTCAACGGTCTTGCCGTGGTACTCCAATGGTGCTTCACGTGCCCACACATTGCGACACACTTCGATGTATTCCTTAATGCGTTGCATTGGCTTTTCGTATGGAACACCGTGGAAGCCTTCGATTACCTGAGGTCCAGATGCACCGAGACCAAGAATGAAACGACCATCGCTGACGTAGTCACAACCGGCAGCTGTCATTGCCATCAACGCAGCTGTACGTGAGTACACATTCACGATGCCAGTACCGATTTCGATGCGATTTGTTTTTGCGGCGAGGTAGCCCACTTGTGAGATTGCATCAAAGGTGTATGCCTCTGCGATCCACACTTGGTCGAGGCCGGCCTTTTCGAGTTCGACGACCCGGTCGGCAGCTTGCTTGAAGCCATCTGAATAACTGATTCCCATTGACAATTTCATGGTTTCTCCCTTGAAGACGTTCCGCAACTCTAGAACGACAAGAGTCACCCTTGCGAGTTCTGAGAATCTAGGTGCCAAATTGCCGATCTGGTGCGACAATGCAGGCGTGACAATCACACCGAATACGTTCCATATTTCAACTCGTGACGGTATTTCCCTGCGCATGTTGCAATGGTCGTCGGTTGACGAATCCCCCGGCATTCCCATCCTTCTTATTCACGGTCTTGCCTCAAACGCCCGTCTGTGGGACGGACCAGCGCGACGCCTCGCCGAACTTGGTCACGCAGTAACTGCAATTGACCTTCGCGGACACGGCCTCAGCGACAAACCCAACACCGGATACGACATGGCAAATATTGCCGACGACGTACTTGATGTGGTCAACGCGCTCGGTGCACGTCAGCGCAACTGGGTACGCCCTCTTGTCCTTGGGCAATCGTGGGGCGGAAATATTGTGGTGGAATATGCACATCGATACGGCGACACAATTCGTGGAATCGTTGCTGTCGATGGTGGAAGTATCGAGTTATCAGAAGCGTTCCCTGAATGGGAACAGTGCAAGGTGACGATGGCGCCACCAGCAATTGCTGGCATGCAGTACGACAAACTTCGTTCGTACATTCGCGCCGCACATCTTGATTGGAGCGAAGAAGCGATTGATGGCCAGATGCACAACATGGAACGCATGGCGGACAACACCATTCGCCCACACCTCACCTTTGATCGACACATCGACGTTTTGCACGGGCTATGGATGCACAAGCCTTCAATGTTGTGGTCAGAGATAAAGGTGCCAGTCATGTTTACGCCTGCCTCTCGCTCAGAAGACCACCACACCCAATCGAAACGTGCGCAGATTCAGTTCGCACTCGACAACCTTGCACATGGCCGAGTCGAATGGTTCACGCCAGCAGATCATGATTTGCATGCACAATTTCCACTGCAATTTGCAGGCGTAGTTGACGACGCAATTACTTCAGGATTTTTCTCATGAGCCTTCCGCGCATTCTCGCAATCATGGGCTCGGGTGAAACAGCGCCCACCATGGTCACCACGCACCGTCGCCTAACGTCGTTGCTGCCGTCACCAGTAAAAGCGGTCGTACTTGACACTCCGTACGGGTTTCAGGAAAACGCACCTGAACTTGCCACAAAGGCTGTTGAGTATTTCAAAACGTCTATCAATGTTGATCTCGTTGTCGCCGGACTCGTCCGCTTGCACGACACACACATTGCAGCAGACCCCGTAGCAATCGAACGCGGGCTCCGCGCACTTTCCGACGCTGACTACATTTTTGCTGGTCCTGGTTCACCTACATATGCGTTGCGTCAATGGTCTGGATCTTCTGTCGCCAGAATCATGATTGACAAACTCACTAACGGCGGAATTGTGACCTTTGCTTCAGCTGCTGCTCTCACACTCGGAAAAGCAACAGTGCCGGTGTACGAGGTGTACAAGGTTGGGCAAGACGTTCAGGCCCTTGACGGCTTAGACATTCTCGCGGCTATTGGCATCAATGCAGCGCTTATTCCTCACTACGACAATACGGAAGGTGCGAATCACGACACTCGATTCTGTTATCTCGGCGAGGCTCGTCTGCAAATGTTTGAATCATTGTTAGATGAAGACACGTATGTACTCGGAGTTGATGAACATACTGGATTAATTATCGATATCGATGCAGCAACAGCAACTGTTGTTGGCAACAGCAATGTCACTATCCGATTACGCAGTGACTCATTTGTCTACCCAACTGGATCCGTCATTCCGCTTTCACTTCTCCAGACACCCACGTCGTTGTTAACAGGATCTAGCGAAGTTTCGTCTAGCCATTCCATCGCAACCACGCCTATTGCGACAATCGCTGAACCGGCTCAAGCCAATTCACTTGATGCCGCACTTGCTGAGTCAATTCAACAATTTGACCAAGCGATGCAACAGCGTGACGCACTAGCCGCTGTACGCGCAGTTTTGTCTCTAGAACAATCAATGCAGGACTGGTCAATCGACACGTTGCAAAGCGATGTGCTCGTGCGCGCTCGCGGCACACTTCGGTCGATGATTAGTCAATTAGGTGATGCTGCCATTGGCGGTGTCCGTGATCCGCGAGAAGTCGTGGCACCATTCGTTGAAGCCATGCTGTCAGTGCGGGCCACCGTGCGTGCCGAGAAGCGTTTTGACCTCTCAGACATCATTCGCGATGTGTTCGCTTCACTCAATATTGAAGTACGCGACACGCCAGCTGGCGCCGAATGGTCTTTACCTACTGGGTAAAATCAGATGTGGTGCAGACCAGAGATTCTGGTTCGTCCACGGATGCCGGTGACTGCGTACACCACGATGAACATCAAGGTGCCAGTCAGAATAATGGTTGCACTTGCTGATGTATCAAGGAAGTACGACAGGTACATGCCGGTGAACGCCGACATTCCTCCGATAATTGGCGAGATCCACAACATACGCGCGAACGAGTTTGTCAACATTCGTGCAATGGAAGCAGGAATAACCAAGAGTGCAGAGATGAGGAGGGTTCCGATTACACGCATTGTCACAAGAATTGTCAGCGACAAAAGCCCCATAAGCAAGGCTTCTATCCATGCCACGCGAACTCCTGAAACCTGAGCAACTTCTGGGTCGAATGTGGCAAAGAGGAACGCCCGATACAGCGCGACCACAATGACAACACTGAGAATCGCAACTGCAGATACAGCAACGATGTCAATCGTTTTCACGCCCAAGACGCTTCCGAACAGAACGGCCTCAATACTTTTCTTGGCCTGGCCATAACGATTCAACAGGGCAAGACCCAACGCAAACGAAGCAGTTGTAACTACTCCGATTGCTGCATCTGCCCCAATCAAACGTCGGCGCGCAATGCGGCCAATGATGACACCAGACGCGACTCCCCACACTCCGGCACCGACGAAGTAATTGATATTCATTACCGCTGATGCCGCAGCACCGCCAAAGACTGCGTGTGAAAGTCCGTGTCCGATGTAGCTCATGCCTCGCAAAACAACAAACACACCAAGCAATCCGCACAAGGCGCCGGCAATGGTGGCAACAATGATTCCGTTGTTAAAGAACTGATAGCGAAATGGGGTCGTAAGCCCAGCGATTACATGAATCATGATCTATGCCAACCGAGACATTCGTTCAGCAATATCAGCACCAACACCATCAACAACAACAGGCATTCCGCCATGAACAAGAACTTCCATTGGGGCACCGAAAGTCTGCTCGAGAATTTCTGGGGTTAACACATCAACGGGTAATCCGTCAGCAATGATTTCAGAATTCAAACACACCAGTCTCGGTAAGTGCGCTGCTAATCCATTCAGATCATGAGTGGAAAGAATGATTGAAACACCTTCATCATGAAGGTCAGCAAGCAGATGCAGCACCTCATGACGCGTACGAACATCAACGCCAGACGTTGGCTCGTCGAGCACCAAAAGCTCCGGGCGGTGGAACAATGCACGAGCTACGAACACTCTCTGTTGTTGCCCACCAGACAGTTCGCGAATATGCCTATTTTCAAGACCCCCGAGACCCAAACGCTCGAGAACCAACAATGCATCGGCACGCTCATCTTTAGTCACCCGAGGCAGTCGACCGGTTGACGACCTAGTCATTACAACCACTTCAAGAACGGTTACAGGAAAATTCCAGTCAACTGTTTCCACTTGGGGCACGTACCCCATGCGCAAATGTGGCTTTTTCGTTATGTGACCTTCGACAGGAGTGATTGATCCGAGAATCGCCTTCAGCAAAGTGGTTTTACCTGAGCCAGATGGACCAACTATGCCTACGAAGTCGCCCTTACGAATCGTGAGATCGATGCTTTTGATTGCAAGCGTTGAGTTGTATGCGCATGACATATGCGCACATTCAACAAGTACTTCACCTATCACTGCAGATAGGTCGCCTTATCGGAAATCTTTGCGTCAATGGAAACAGCTTTCAATGCCGTTGCATCACCGCCGAGCGCTTCAACAATCGTGATGTAATTGAACTTCATCAGCCCAGCCCACGAATGTTCTGCATCGCCAGGCTCCCCTGGCAAATCGTCGTCGCGCAATACATCGATGTAGCGAACGCCAGTCTCTTTGCCAATTTGCTCAAGCACTGGAGACGGAAACACTTCACTTCCGAAAATAGCCTTGACCTTCTTTGCCTTCACTTGGTCAATCAGGTCAGCAATATCTTTCGGTGAAGGCTCTTCAAATGACTGCGGCTGGATAGCACCAATCACTTCATATTCAAAGTGACGTGCAAAATACGCGTAGGCATCGTGGTACGTCAGCAGGTTTCTGTCATTCGCAGGAATCGTTGCCGTGGCCACCTTCATTGCCTCATCAAGATTCATTACTAGCCGTGAAACGAGCACATAGTTTGCGTCGTACTTGTCAATATTGGTTGGGTCAGCATTTACCAGAACATTACGGATGGTTGACAAATACGGCAAAACGTTTGGAGGGTTCGTCCACAAATGTGGATTAGGTTTGCCGCCTTCTTTCGGGAAAGAAAAATCGTATATCCAATCACTTTCAGCAAGAGACGAAGTTCCCAATTCACAAATGACGGCTTTCGGTGCATTGGCTTTAGCCAACTCAAGAGTTGGGTCTTCAAGCATCATTCCATTCACAAAAATGATGTCCGCAGTCTCCAACGTTGCTACAGCACTTGGTGGAGGTTCAAAGGTATGTGAATTAGTTCCTTCAGGAACTATGCCCTGCACGATTGGCCCGATGTCACCCGCAATCAGTCCGACCAGATTTGTGATGGGAGCAACGGTAGTCACAACGCGCACTGGACGACCTTTAACTTCTGCACCAGCCATGCAATCGGCACCAGCCTCTTGCAATTTGGCTTCAGAGACAGCAGGGTCACTGATGTTTCCCTGACTGAGGTCATCTGTGGGTTGCTCTACTGAGTTGTTCGTCGAACAACCAACTAGAGAAAGGCACGAGATAACGAGAGCGGCAGTGAGGAGATTTCTACGCATTAGTTCAGGTTACTTGTGGCGTAACCCAGTTCGCATGGCAACTAGCGAGGTGTGACCCTTATCTGGAACGACTTCACGGCCCGAGCAAAGATATTGGCCTCAACATCTGGTTCGCTCACTACGGACAGACCAGTGGCACGACCGGAAAGTTCGCGAAACACGGTTGTCAGAACAAGCCGGGCGAGGTTTGCCCCGATGCACAGGTGCGTTCCGAATCCGAATGAAAGATGAGGGTTCGGATTCCTATGAATGTCAAACTCAAATGGATTTTCGAAGACCGCTTCATCACGATTGGCCGATGGGTACAACATGATGATTCGGTCCCCCGCTGCGATTGGCTGACCACCTACAACATCGTCAGTTAATGCCATCCGAAAGAAGTTATTTAGTGGCGTCACCCAACGCAGCACTTCTTCAACTGCAGAATTTATGAGTTCTGGTTTGGCGGCCATTTCTTCCCATTGGTCAGGATGGTCTACGAATGCTCGCAGACCATGACTGATTGCGGTTCGTGTTGTTTCAGCACCACCTGCAATGAACAAGCCCACTTCATGAAAAATCGCTTCAGGCGGTAATTTCTGTCCATCAATTTCTGCATTGGCCCAGATTGACATGAAGTCGTTACGCGGGCACGCGGTGACTTCTTGCATGATGGGCATCATCGCGCCAAGAAATTCACGGTTTGCATCAATGAATTCGTTCATGATGAGCGGATCGCGATCGCGCATATCTGTGCGCATCAATCGCTCGCTCCATGACTTAACTTCAGGCCACATTTCTTCAGGAAACCCAAGCAAGCGTGCAGTCATGCGAGCAGGTAGTTGCCCCGCTATCAGTTCAACAACATCGAACTCGCCTTGCGCTACTGCTTCTGCAACCAGTTCTACCACTAGCGCTTCTACTTCTGCGGTGCGCGTCGCGACACCTGCATGAGTTAGTTGTGGTTGCACCAACATGCGTTGTTGCCGATGCCGCGGATCATCCTGCGCAATCATGTTGCTCTCCCCCGGTGAGAGCACTGCGCGATACACACCCTCTGAAGAAAACACTGACGAGCGCCGTTCAACGTCCATTACATCTGCGTGTCGTGTGATGCCCCACAACTTGTTTTTCTCATCTCGGTACACGGGTTCATTTGCGCGCATCCATGTCCACACATCATGTGGATTCGATTGGTATAAGGCAGGATCCAGAAGATCAATCGTCATTCGTTCAGTTGCTCGGCTCATGTCATGTCATTTCTGTGAAGTGGCCTGTGACCAGGATTGTCCGGACTGCGGATTTGGTTCAGATGGAAGTTTTAACACGCGTTCGCCCAGAATGTTTCGCTGTACTTCTCCTGTGCCCCCGCCAATAGTCAGCGCCTTTGAAAACATGTACCCGCTGTACCAACTTTTGGATGTGATCGACTTGCCACTAACGGCATCGTCTTGTCCGATCACCATTGCATTGGCCCCAGTGATATCACGGGCCAATTCCATAACTGTTTGGCCATGTTCATCGGCCATGATCTTTCGAATACTTGCTTCTGGACCAGGCTGTGTGCCTCGAAGCCGCGCCGTCAATGTTCGCATCCGAATGATTTCCAGAATTGTGTGTTCGATATAGATGTCAACGAGCCGATGTCGCATTGTCTGATTCGTGATACGCAATTTCTTGGCTTCAGCAATGACATCAAGTGCTGTTGGGCCATTACCCCACAGGACTCCACCCGTGGACAATGAGACGCGTTCATTTCCCAACGTGACTTTTGCTAACCGCCACCCATCATTGACATCACCAACAACATTGGCGTGGGGAATGCGCACATCTGTAAAGAACACTTCATTGAAGCTTTCTGCGCCCGCAATGTTCTTGATAGTCCGAATCTCAATTCCCGGTAAGTCCATCGGACAAATGAAGTACGAGATTCCTTTGTGTTTCGGTGCATCGGGATCAGTTCGTGCAATCAGAATTCCGAACTTTGAATAATGAGCACCGGTGGTCCACACCTTCTGACCATTAACAATCCATTCGTCTCCGTCACGTACGGCACGCGTACTAAGACTTGCCAGGTCGCTTCCTGCGCCCGGCTCTGAAAACAACTGACACCAGATTTCCTCGGCAGTGAGAGCAGGCATGATGTACCGATCTTTTTGTTCCTTCGTGCCAGCAAAGATGATGGTAGGAGCAGCCCATCCAATTCCAATTTGGTTCGATGGTCGTGACACGCCAGCGCGCGCCAATTCATCATCGATAATCAACTGATGAATAGGGTCTGCACCGAGCCCCCATGGCTCTGGCCAATGCGGAGCCACATATCCCGATTCAGCAAGTTGAACATTCGTGGGGTTCGGGTGCGTCGCGAGCCAATCACGAATGACGCACCGGCGCGGATCATCGTTTCCTGGGAGCAATTCATCCATGCATTCACAGTAGGCGCAGAGCAATTCTCAATAGTCAGCCAGAGTTTCCCGAATGCTCAAATCGGAGTCTTTACGGGCGCCCGACTACGGTTGCTGGAATGAACAAATTGGGATATGACGGAAAAGTTGCAGTAATCACAGGAGCCGGTGGTGGCCTCGGCCGCCAGCACGCACTCTTACTTGCCTCACGCGGAGCACTCATCGTGGTCAATGACCTCGGCGGTGCCGTAGACGGCGGAGGCTCTGACGCCAGTGCCGCACAAAAAGTGGTCGATGAGATTCGTGCAGCTGGTGGAGAAGCAGTAGCAAACCACGACAGCGTGTCAACCCCTGAAGGTGGAGAGTCCATCATCAAGACCGCAATTGATGCATACGGTCGTGTTGACATTGTCATCAACAACGCAGGGATCTTGCGTGACAAGACTTTCCACAACATGACATCTGAATTTGTAGACCCAGTGATTGATGTTCACTTGAAGGGTGCCTTCAACGTGACTCGCCCAGCATGGATACACATGCGTGAACAGGGTTACGGACGCGTTATCTCAACATCGTCAGCAGCAGGAATTTTCGGCAACTTCGGCCAGGCAAACTACGGCGCGGCGAAAATGGGCCTTGTTGGGTTCACTCGCGTGCTTGCCGCTGAAGGCGCGAAGTACAACATCAAGTCAAACGTCATTGCGCCACTCGCATTAACACGTATGACAGAGAACTTGATGGGTGCGATTGGCGACAAGCTTGATCCAGCACTAGTCACGCCAATCGTTGCGTGGCTTGCCCACGAAGATTGTGATGTTTCTGGCGAGATCTACTCTGTCGGTGGCGGACGAGTTGCACGCGTGTTTATTGGTGAGACCCAAGGCTTCTTCAAGCCTGGTCTCACACTTGAAGACGTACGCGACAACTGGACACAGATTCGCGACACTGATGGATACCAAATTCCTGCAAACCTTCCTGAAGAAACTGGCATGTTCTTTAATGCCATGAAAGACGCGTGACCGAAGAATCAGTCGACACGTTCCGTGCTCGCGCAGCGGCATGGCTGACACAAAATCGTCAGCATGCCCCGCGTGACTACGGAGCTATTTGCCCACCTGACCTTGTAACCGAGGCCAAGAAATGGCAACGACTGATTTTTGATTCCGGTTTCGCTGGAATTCATTGGCCAACAGAACACGGCGGTCAAGGACTTTCTCCGGCTCACCACGGCGCGTGGGTAGAAGAGTGCGCAAAGGTTGGCGTGCCGCCCGTCTTGAACATGGTGGGACTAGTACTTGCTGGTGGCGCGGTAATGACTTTTGGTACTGACGAGCTAAAGCAGCAACACCTTCGCTCAACGCTCAACGCCGACAACGTGTGGTGTCAATTGTTTTCCGAACCCGGCGCAGGCAGTGACCTTGGCTCATTGGCGACTCGCGCCGACAAAGATGGTGATCGATTCATTATCAATGGCCAAAAAGTGTGGTGCAGTGGGGGTCGGTGCAGCAACTGGGGAATCCTCATGGCGCGCACAGACTTTGAAGCAAAGAAACACGAAGGTATTTCGTTCTTTCTTATTCCGATGGACTTGCCAGGTATCGAAGTGCGACCACTGAAACAAATGACTGGTGAATCCGAGTTCGACGAAGTGTTCTTTACAGATGTTGAATTGCCTGCTGAATATCTCATTGGCCCACTGCATGGCGGATGGGGCGTTGGCATGGCAGTTCTGACGAACGAACGCGGTCACATTGGAGCAAGCATCATCGGCCTCGAGCGTCGTCTTGAATCAATGGCGAATCTTGGCAAGGGTCGCGAACTTTCCTCTACACAACGTCAACAACTTGCTGCTCTGATTTCAACCGGTACTGCGTACAAATCAGTTGCGCAGACCCAAGGGCCCGTGGCTTCCACTGCTTCATCACTGATGAAGCTTGGTATCACCGAGATGATGTTCAACATGTCAATGCTGCGCGGAGACATTGCTGGCGCTGACGCCATGCTCGACGGACCTGATGCACTAGGCATGATGTCTGCTCCGGGTGGACGTATTGCCGGTGGCACTAGCCAAGTACAACGCAACATCATTGGTGAACGTTTGCTCGGTTTGCCTCGGGAGCCAAAATGACAAACAACATTGCATGTAGTGACGCAAGCCTGATCAGGTCTGTAGATGGTGTCACAATCGCCATGCATGATTTCAGAGGAACCGGCTCCCCCATCCTGTTATCTCATGCCACTGGTTTCCATGCACATTGTTGGGAACCTGTCGCACTTGCTCTGAATTCGCAACATCATGTAGTTGGTCTTGACCACCGCGGGTATGGCGACGCTGAAACTGTTGACCCAGCGACAATGACATGGGATCAATACGGTCTCGATGCACTTGCTGCAGCGCGTCATTTGTACGCGCAACACAATGAACCGATTATTGGAATTGGTCATTCCATGGGTGGCGCAAGCTTGCTGATGGCAGCCCATGCCGAACCGCACCTGTTCAAAGCACTCTTTGTCTTTGAACCAATTGTCTTTCCCCCACCAGACCCAGATGCAGGTGAGCGCCCTGGTAGCCCACTTCCCGCTGGTGCAAGAAAACGGCGCAGTCGTTTCCCATCTTTTGAAGCTGCCATAGAAAACTTTGCAGCGAAACCTCCAATGGCAGCGTTTCATGCTGTTGCCCGCGAGGCATACGTTCGTCACGGATTCAAACCAACTGCAGATGGTGACATTGAATTGAAATGTCTTCCTGAACACGAAGCACGGACATATGAAACGGGCGGAACAAGTGGTGCGTGGGATTCTCTTCCCGCCATTACAACTCCTGTGTGGGTTTTGTCTGGCGCAATAGCACCGTTTCAACCATCAACATTTGCCATCACCGTTGCAGAGAGAATTCCAGCAAGCACGTATGTGCGTTGGGATGAAGTCGGGCATTTCGGACCGCTTGAAAAACCTGAGCTCATCTCTCAATACGTCTCTTCTGTTGTTCCCACACTGTCATGAGTTTTGATACCGCCGGAGATCGAATTCTCGAACCCCTTCGTGTGAACCCACTAACGAAAACTGTTTTTGGAATCGCAAGCACCATTGGTGACTTCAGCATTGTGTGGCATGTCACCGGTTTGCTGTACGCAATCGGTTCAATGGAACGATTTCACCAAGCCATTGCTCTCTCAATTGCACTGGGTGCCGAAAGCATCATTGTTAACCAAGGTGTGAAAAGAATCTTTCGCCGTGAGCGACCTACCGTGTCTGGCGATGTTCGCTTCGACGTGCGCACGCCGAGCACCTCTAGTTTCCCAAGCGGACACGCTTCATCAGCCACCTTTGCCGCGCTAATCCTTATCTCCATGACTGGAATGCCTCTCGCAATACTGTGGGCAGTAATGGCTGGTGTTGTTGCGCTTAGCCGTGTGGTGGTCCGTATTCATCACCTCTCAGACATTGTTGGCGGAATCATTACTGGCGCGGTTTTGGGGGCTATCGCGGTCCCAATCATTTCGTCGATTATTGGCTAGTAGGTTGGCTCTATGAGCGACAAGCGGATGAGCGATACAGAGTCACTGATGTGGCGGCTTGAAAAAGACCCATACCTCGCATCAACCTTTGCCAACATCACCATTCTCGACCGCCCACCAAATATGGATGCGTTGTACGCCCGGATGGAACGCACGTCGATTCTTTTCCCTCGCCTACGCCGACGTGTTCTTCCTGCACCAGGAAACCTTGGGAACCCCACTTGGGTTGATGACCCGTCGTTTGATATTCGCTATCACGTTCGCAACATTTCACTGCCAGAGCCTGGTGACATGCGCCAACTTCTCGACCTCACAACGTTGCTCGTTGCTGATCCGTTTGACAGGTCCCGTCCACTGTGGCACTTCATCATTGTTGATGGTTTGCGTGGTGGCCGCAGTGCTCTTGTTCAAAAACTGCATCACACCGTTACAGACGGTCAGGGCGGAGTGGAATTGTCTCTGCAGTATCTCGACTTGCAACGTGACCCTCCTCCGTTACCACCGATTGATCCCGACCTCGTTAATTCCGCCCACACCGCTACGGAACCAGACGCAACAGAAGCACTGCGCGGTGCCATGACAGATTCGTTGCGCTTGCCAATAGCACTGTTGCGCCAAGTTCGAGACGTGCTGTCTGATCCATCACTGATTGGAACCATCGGCACATCTACCTCCACAACTGTGAAGAGTCTCATTGCTCAACTAAATGAAGTTGATGCATCACGATCACCGCTGTGGACATCGCGATCTCTTCGCCGTCGACTCGAAACAACTCGTGTCTCGTACTACGACATGCGCGGTGCAGCCAAAGCACTTGGCGGAACTCTGAACACTTCATTCATTACCGCCGTGTCGCACGCAGCCGGAAAATACCACCGCGAATTGGGTGCGCCAGTTGAATCATTACGTGCATCAATGGCAATCAGTACTCGAAACGAAAGTAGTGGAAGCAATGCATTCACACTTGCCCGAATGCTGGTACCCACTGCAGACATGCCAATCGAAGAACGATTCTCTGCAATCAACGAAATTCTCACTGCCGCCCGAACCGGAGCCGAATCCGCTGGACTTGAAGCATTGGCCACTATTTCTGCAGTAGTGCCCACATCTATCGTTACTCGTCTTGCCCGTTCACAAGCAGAAACGGTTGATTTTGCTACTTCAAACGTGCGCAGTGCCGGAGTGCCCTTGTTTATGGCCGGCTCTCAACTGTTAGAGAACTACCCAGTCGGTCCGTTAGGCGGAGTCGCATTCAATGTGACGTTGATGTCGTACTTGGGAAGCCTTGATTGCGGAATCAATATTGATGAGGCGGCAGTAGAAAGCCCATCATTGTTGCGTGACTCATTGTCACAAGCATTTACAGAATTATCTGCGTTCGCACCTGCGCGCGAGAATTCTTCTTCGGCCTCAAAGGCTGAAGAAGGCGCTACTAAACGGCAGCGACGGTGGTGGCGACGCTCGCAGTGAGCAAGCCACGAAGGTCGAGCAACAAGTCGCCCACTTCAACAGCTGACACCAATTCACGGCGCAACATTTCGGCGAGTGCTTTGTCGATGACGGCAAGCGCCTCTGTGATCACTGTGTCGTGAGTATCGATCATGTGGTGCTCCTCTCGGTATCGAACGGATTGCCCGATTTCTCGGTTCCGCCCGATACCCACATCGTACAGTTGGGGTGACCCAAGAGGTGTGCACTTCCCAGCCTCTGGTGCATTTCTTTCGTGACTGGTGCCATAAGGTCTCAAATATGAATTTTGAGGGCAAGACCACAGTAGTAACAGGCGCAGCAAATGGAATTGGTGCCGCCCTGGCCAGACGTTTCCACGCGGCAGGTGCTCGTGTAGTAGTCGCTGATCGTGACGCGAAGAATCTTGAGATCATCGAAAAGGAACTGAATTCCATCCGACCAGACAGTGCCTTTGCAGTTGTCGCCGACATCGGATCAGAAGCTGGCAACGTTGCACTTATTGATGCAGCTCGAGCAAAGTTCGGATTTATTGATTTGTTCTACGCAAATGCCGGAGTCGGAATGGGCACTGATCTTGAATCAACTGATGAAGAGACGTGGAATACTGCGATGAACATCAACCTACATTCACATAGATGGGCCGCAAAACATCTGATGGGTGAATGGCTCGCTGCTGGCGAAGGATATTTTTGCAGCACCGCATCTGCAGCAGGCTTGTTGTCGCAAATTGGAAGCGGACCATACAGCGTCACAAAGCATGGCGCAGTCGCCTTTGCTGAATGGCTATCAATCACATATGGCGATCGTGGTGTACGCGTGACAACACTGTGCCCTCAGGGAGTGAACACCAACATGTTGAACCCGCCAGATGCGGTACCAGGAATCGGAAATACAGACGGCGGAAGCGCTGTCAAGGCTTCAGGAGTCGTGCTTGAGCCAGCAGAGGTCGCAGATATTGTCTACAACACCATCGTTGCTGAGAAATTCCTTGTGATGCCACACCCAGAAGTGCACACATACGAAAAGCGCAAAGTGGACGACCGCGACCGTTGGCTTTCTGGCATGCGACGCTTGCAAGCGCGCGTTGCGGGCGGCTGATAATTCGGCCGCACTGTTGTTCTAAAGTACTGCTATGGCAGTACGACTAGACCCAGCAGATGAATACATGCATGAACTCGGCCCAGAGTCGAACTTCAACGAAAGCATGTACATAAATTGTTTCGACCCAACAACCCAGGTGGGCGGATGGTTTCGCATGGGCAACCGTGCGAACGAGGGATATGCAGAGATGACCATCTGTATCTACTTGCCAAATGGTCGCGTGGGTTTCATGTTCAAACGTCCGAACATCGAGAACAACGACGCACTTGATGCTGGTGGTCTTACATGGACCATGGTCAAGCCATTTGAAGAACTTCGCATTGACTATGTCGGCAAGGTTGTAGTTCTAGATAACCCACAAGACATGGCAGACCCGAAGAAGGCATTTGCAAACAATCCGTTTGCTGAATGTGAAGCCCACATCACTTTTACTGGCAAAGGCAAGCCAAGCATGTTTGGCGGTGAGCCAGACGTGCCGCATGAAGCACCGGGCGAAGAATTCGCCAAAGGCCACTATGAACAACTTGTTTCTGCGACAGGTTCTATTCGCGTCGGTGATGAAGAATTCGCAATCAATGGTTTCGGATTGCGTGATCATTCATGGGGTCCACGTTTCTGGCAAGCACCGTGGTACTACCGCTGGCTCACTGCAAACTTCGGAGAAAACCTTGGCTTCATGGCAAGCCGTGTTGCAAAGAAAGATGGACCTGGTTCACGCGGTGGGTTCGTCTGGGACAACGGACAAATTCACTTGTGTGACGATGTTCAAATCTCAACTGTCACAGTTGGTGAAGACAACTACCACGACAAGGTGACCGGAGTCATTAAGTCATCTCGTTCAAATAAAGAATGGAATTTCGAAGGAGAAGTCACAAGTCTCATTCCTCTTCGTAATCGCCGCCAAGACCCCGATGGCAATTGGTTAATGACACGCATTAGCGAAGGCATGACCAAGTGGCGCATCACTTCTGGAGAACATGAAGGCGCAACAGGTTTCGGAATGTCTGAGTATCTCGATCAAATCATCGATGACGCTCCGGTAGGTATTGCCGAGTAGCAACTCGCTACCAAACAAGTCATTGTCAGTTGTTCGCAGTGCGGTTCAGGAATTGTGCTGCAACATCTGTGCTGCCAATCACTTCGAGTGACGACATAGGTATTCTGCGCCACAGGCCTAACAGCAATTGTGAGGCCGAGCCACGAATTGCACAATCACCTTTGGCGTGTTCACGCGTCACAACAACATCTGATGATTCAGTCGGAACAATCAGCCATTCACCGTCTACATCGGTGCAGTGAATATGTACTGAACCACTGAGGGGGCCTTCCCCTTCACGAATATTGCTCTTCACCATTACATGTACGAACTCATCTATTCCATCACTCGCTAGAGCAGCGTCAATTTCAGCGGTATGGCCTACTGCGCAGTGCGCATCCCAGGCATGCACAGCGGTCTCGTGTGCCATTCGCCGAATAACCCACGCAATGTCTTGTATGCCTGCCCATGTCCAGCATGAACGAGCTGGATCAAGTGACGACAACACATCAATTAAGTCACTGAGCCCAGTTCTGTATTCAGAAAGCAGGTCGTCGTCAGCGGGCTTCGAACGAGGCACATAATCGGCCGGGTTCATGAGGTGGGTGTGCGCAATGAACTTCCATGAGTAATGAACTTCAATCATGTGCCACAGCAAGTCGGTGCCAACCCACGGCTCGCACGAGGCAACCGGCGCATTGAGCGCCCGCGTAATCGAATCAGCGAAAGCGTCACCCTCGCGTTGAAGTACCGCAAGGTATTCAGTTGTAATCAACATGATTTAGTGCAACGGGCTAAATCGAGCGAGTGGCATCAGCCAATTCTTGCCACTGCTTCATCGGCAACGTGCCAGGAGCATCAGTAAGGACTTGTACACACACATGGTCGGCACCGGAATCAAGATGTGCCCTAACGCGAGACGTGATCTGTTCAGTCGTTCCCCATGCAACGATTGCATCAACAACTCGGTCTTCTTGATTTGCTACTTCCTCTGCATTGAAACCGAGACGTACAAGATTGTTTACGTAGTTCGGTAAACGTGTGTAGGTATTCATGTGCTGACGCGCAATCGCGCGGGCCTTCGCAGGGTCAGTTTCAAAAACCACAGCTTGTTCTGGTGCCAACAATGCATCTGCACCCATTACCCCACGTGCCATTGCTGTGTGTTCGACAGGAATGAAATATGGGTGTGCACCTGCACAACGTTCAGCAGCAAGCTTCAACATCTTTGGTCCTAATGCCGCGAGTACACGAAGTGGTGGCGCACTAGGAGCGGGAGAGAAGTAAATGCCAGAGTCCATAGCGTCGAGGTACTCAACCATTGTGGAATATGGCTTGTCGTAGTTTCCCTTGTGAACACCAGTCACCATTGGCGCATGACTAACGCCCATTCCCAAAACGAAACGATTCGGGAATGCTTCGGAAACGGTCTTCCAGCCAGCTTGCATTGTTTGCGCTGTACGCGCGTGAATACTTGCGATGCCAGTAGCAAGAATCATGTTCTTGGTGGCAGACAGCAACAGTGATGTTGATGCAAATGGTTCACGCAACACAGCTTCAGGAACCCACACAGTGCCGAAACCCATGGCTTCTACTTGCGCGATTGCATCCTGTGCTTTCGCCATTGGTTGCAGGTCAAAGTCTGCAGTCCATAGTCCGACTCGTCCAAGATTGATTTTGCTCATGGCGTAAACGCTAGAACATTTCCCCGTCGAAATCGTTAGCGCTGCAGCAGCCAATCATCAATGAGGCGTCGCGCAATTGAGATTGAACCAGGAATCATGGGAAGGTCGTCTCGGCTGTACCAATTGGCATCGGCAATTTCAGTGGTGTCACAGACAATGTCACCTGACACGTAGTTTGCCCGAAAGCCCAACATCAGAGAGTTCGGGAACGGCCATGGCTGACTAGCAACGTATTCAACGTCATTAACAACAATGCCCACTTCTTCTTCTACTTCACGTGCAACAGCTTGTTCAAGGTTCTCCCCTGGTTCAACAAAACCAGCAAGACAGGAATACAGCGGCATAGGGAAATTGGTACCGCGTGCCAGTAGCGCTTGTTGGGCGTCGCCTTCACCGCGTGTCACAAGCGTGATGATGGCAGGTGAAAGTCGTGGAAACTGCATCAGTGAACATGCGGGACAGCGAAATGCTCGCTCGTTGTGTGCAAGTTCTGTTGGCTCGCCACACCTGCCGCAGTAACGGTGAGTGCGCGCCCACTCAATCAACTGCACCGCACGGCCTGCTACGGCCCATTCGGTATTGCTCACTCTGGCGAACAAGGAATACAGATCCGTCTCTGCGCCGTACCCCGGGTCTTCGCCATGGGGCACGTCGATTCCCCAGCACGCAACGTCTCCGTGCATGCCTAGAAAGTGACTTGTCCATGATTCCTCGGCTGGGCGATCATCAATAAACACCTTGGTGCCGACTACATGGATATAGCGATGTTCGACTACCGAATCGGCGGGAACTAGAGATGGGCGAAAGGGGAAATCATGCTGGCTCATTGCCCACTGACGGTAGTGCGTATGGCCCTGTCTAAGATAACTACATGGCACGTACCCAAAACTCAGTAGTAATCATCGACACCCTGCGCACCCCCATCGGCAAGCGCAACGGCGGTTTGTCCACCTTGCACCCCGGCGAATTGCTCGGCATTGTGCAAAAAGGAATTCTTGACCGCACAGGCGTTGACCCAGCACTTGTAGAACAAGTTGTGGGCGGCTGTGTTAGCCAAGTCGGCGAGCAAGCATTCAACATCACTCGTACTGCATGGTTGGCTGCTGGCCTGCCGCTCACCACTGCTGCAACAACAATTGACACACAGTGCGGTTCATCACAGCAAGCAACTGGTCTTGCAAGTTCGCTCATCGGTTCTGGCGTCGTTGACATCGCAATTGCATGCGGCGTTGAAGTAATGAGCCGAGTACCCATCGGTGCATCTGGTCGTAAAGACTTTGGTCTCGGAATCCCCATTCCAAAGACATACTTCGAAGAGTACGAAATGACTTCACAGTTCGAAGGCGCTGAGCGCATCGCTGACAAGTGGGGCATCACTCGCGAAGACACCGACAAGTGGGGTCTCGTTTCTCAACAGCGCGCAATTCGTGCATGGGAAGAAGACCGCTTCTCTGGTCAGTTCATCGAAGTCGATGCACCAGAAGTCAATGAAGCTGGCGAAGTAACTGGCACACGTCGTGTTTCACGCGACGAAGGCCTTCGTGAGACCACTCTTGAAAAACTTGGCACATTGAAGCCAGTGGGCCGCCCAGACGGTGTACATACAGCTGGAAACTCATCACAGATTTCTGATGGTGCAGCCGCTGTTCTCATGATGACAGAAGACAAAGCAAACCAACTCGGACTGAAGGCTCGTGCTCGCATCGTTGATTCTTGCCTAGTTGGCGTTGATCCCGTACTCATGTTGACAGGACCAATTGATGCAACCCAGCGTCTCCTTCAGCGCAACAACTTGAAGATCTCAGACATTGATGTGTTTGAAATCAACGAAGCTTTTGCATCTGTAGTTCTCGCATGGGCGAAAGAAGTTGGTGCTGATCCAGAGCGCACGAACCCTAACGGTGGTGCAATTGCTCTTGGTCACCCTCTCGGCGCAACTGGCGCCTTTCTTGTCACCAAGGCACTGAACGAGCTCGAGCGCACCGGTGGTCGCTACGCAATCGTTTCAATGTGCTGTGGCGGTGGCCTCGGAACCGGCACGCTCATCGAGCGTCTCTAAACAAAGGAGCGCGCATGGCGCGCATTCATGTGGCCATTACGGCTGTCCTCTTTTCGGCACTTCTGTTCGGCTGCGCCCAAAAACAAGTAACGGTTGCACCAGACGGTCGTGTCCACGGCGTCGTCACCAAAGCAGCAGACGGCGACACTGTCGCTGTTCGCTTTGGTAGCGCCACAGAAAAGATTCGCCTCATCGGAGTTGATACTCCCGAAACAAAGCACCCCACTAAACCAGTTGGTTGCTGGGGTCCAGAAGCATCTGCGTACACAGCGGCACTGCTGCCGCCAGGCACTGATGTGTACGTCGTTCGTGACGTAGAAGCACGCGACCGATACAAGCGGTTACTGGCATACGTGTTCCGAACAGCAGACAACCTTTTTGTGAACATGGAATTACTTGCGGGCGGATGGGGCGTGCCACTTTCCATTGCACCGAACACAGCATTCGAATCCGATTTTGCCGCCGCTTCATATTCAGCACAGCAGGCCAATCTCGGACTATGGGCACACTGTCGCGGGTAGGGTTTCTTTATGTCGAACAGTCGCTCTCTTGCCTCTCGCTTAGGCCATCAAGACGACGCTCGGCTCGTCATCATCTCGTGTGATGACCTCGGGTCGTGCCATGGCGCGACTGAAGGCGTGTACCAAGCAATTCGTGATGGCGTTGCAACATGTGCATCAATCATGGTTCCTGCACCGTGGGCACGTTACGCAGCAGATCAATACACGGGCGAAGACATTGGCGTTCATCTCACACTCAATGCCGAACACCCGCTGTACCGGTGGGGTCCGCTTACTCATGCACCATCGTTATTGTCAGGCGAAGGGGGCTTTCCTCGCTCAGTTGATGACCTGTGGGAACACGCTGATTCAACCGAAGTGTTGCGCGAATGCCGAGTACAAATTGAACGAGCACTGGCATGGGGAATTGATGTCTCTCACCTTGCACCACACTTGACTTCAATCACTTTGCGCCCAGAATTCTTTGATGTGTATCTGGAACTTGCAGTGGAATTCAAACTCCCCATTCGTTTGCCTTCCACAATTTCAGCCGATGCCGCCGGTTTTCCATTCCGTCAATTAGCGGCAGACGAAGGCATCGTGTTTCCTGATCATTTTGATCACGACTGGCGTACAGGTAGCCGTGAACGAGTTCTTTCTGCGTTTGCTTCACTTGAACCAGGCGTGACAGAAATTCATGTACAGCCGTCAATTGATACAGCTGAAGTACGCGCATTAGGCGAAGTGGCAACTGGCTGGATTGATGATCTTGCGCTCGCTACAAGCGATGAATTGCGACACGCTGTTACTGCAAGTGGCGCTGTGCTTATTGGCTATCGCGAATTACGCGACGCTATGCGTCTTGGCTAACGAATACCGACAAACATGTCGGTTTCCATCATTCCTTCTGGGACTTCACGATGATGACTCTGCGCAAGAATCCAATCTTCCCACGGGTACACATCAGCTAGTTCTTCATCGGTAAGCCCAAACCAAAACTTGGCAGCAGGATCTACTTGTGTTGCATGCGCACGCAACGATTGCGTACGCGCATAGAGATAATCACCAATGTGTAAACGAGTTGTGACGCGATGATCTTGTGACGGGCGGTTACGCCAATTCTCGTCGAATGGTGACTCACCGTATTTCAACACCAATGCTTCATGAACAGCCAAAATTCGCTCTTTTGCCCACAGTGTGTAATACATCTTTTGTGGTTGCCACGGCTCGCCAGCTTCCGGATACCACGCAGGATCGCCCGCACGATCAAATGCCAACACACTGGCATCGTGCACCCGCAAGTGATCAGGGTGCGGATAACTGGCCTGGTCATCGTTGTACGTGAGAATGACATGAGGCCGCTCGAGGCGAATCAGTCGGACAAGTCGTCCTGCTGCTTCGTCAAGATCTGCCATATGAAAGCAATCAGGATTGTTGTTTGATTCAGACCCAGCCATGCCTGAATCTCGGTAACCCAACATATGCAAAGCAGAGAAGCCGATTGCTTCGACCGATTTGCGCAACTCTTCCGGACGAACAATTGCCAAGTGGGCACGCTCTTGTTCTGGGGTCATGTTGTGAAAGGGCTGGCCTGGCTCACGCAATGCCGGGTTCTGCAGGTCGCCCTCTTCTCCGCCTGTGCAGCACACAAGCACGGTGCGCACCCCTTCCGAGTAGTACTTGGCAACCGTGGGGGCACCTTTTGAGGCTTCATCATCAGGATGAGCATGAATTGTCATGAGACAGAGAGGATCTCCCAAAGAAGACAATTGCGGTATAGGCATCCTTGACAGGATAGTGACCTCGCCTCCCTGAACCGAACACGCTGGGGGGTTGTTCCACCGCTAAGGGTGTTCAATCTGTGAGAATAGATCCATCGACTTCTCCACCACCGCCCTGCCAATTGGCATCTTTGAGACCGACATCAATTGTCGTCTCACTGCGGGCAACGATGCTTTTCGCTCGTTAGTCCTTGGTGGAGCACCACTGAGTGTTGGTACAGCACCGTGGGTCAATGCACTGCCGCATGAACGCACCGAATGTGAACGTCGGTGGGTACAACATCGTGACAGTGGCGAAACATTCACCGTGGAGTTTCGAATCGGATTAGCAACTGGTGAAGTGATGTGGATTCAAGTTGCCACTCAACCCGTTGTCATCGATGGTGCACTTGCCGGATATATCGGAACTGCAATTGATTGCACAACGCTTGTGACACAACGCCAACTGTCTGACCAGCTTGTCGGACTGCTTGATGTTTCTGGTGATGCCGTACTTGTCTTTGACCGTGTTGGTGAGCTCATGTTTGCTAACGACACGGCTCGCACTTTGATTGGCGTTACAGACCCTGGCGCAGGTGCCGGCGATGTTGCTGCCCGTACTTTCATGCAGGCAGTGCGCGATCAACTGCCCCGCGTGTTGCTCGATGCTGCGCCGCCAGCCGATTCTTCGCATCGCTGGGAGGGCGAGATCGGATTTCGCTCACCAGATGGCATCGCACGCACCTTGTCTGTTGTGGTGCAAGTAGTACGTGATGCAAATGGAAGCGTTCATCATTGGGCAACTATCACCCGTGACATCACAGAAGAACGCCAGTCTCAGGCGGAACTTGCACGACAAGCTACACACGATGCACTAACCGGATTGCCGAACCGAGTGCTGTTTGAACGCAAGACAACTGAAGCTCTTGAACGCAGCAAAACTACACATTCCAGTGTTGCAGTGTTGTTCATTGATCTTGACAAACTAAAACATGTCAATGACACCATTGGTCATGCCGTTGGCGACCAACTAATTGTTACTGTCGCACGCCGGCTAGCTGCAGCCACCCGACCAAGTGACTTGGTTGCACGCATCAGTGGTGACGAGTTTGTTGTGTTATGCGAAGGACTACTAGATGAACAAGTTGCACTTGATGTTGCCGAACGAATTCGCACTTCAATCACTGGTCCATTGGTATTGCAAGGTGTTGAAATTGAAGCGGGCGCAAGTATCGGAGTTGCGATGTCTACGCCAGAGCTTCTGAACACAGAATCAGCTGCAGATGCTGCAGTCACGCTTTTACGATCAGCCGACACGGCCATGTATCGCGCAAAGCAACGCGGTCGCGGTCGGTCAGAGTTATACAGCGAAGACATGCGTACAGCCGCCAAGGCACGTCAAACACTTGCTTCAGAACTTGAACAAGCCCTGGCTGGCGATCAATTCGCAGTGGTCTTTCAACCAATCGAATCAGCTCATACTGGCCGTGTCGTTGCTGCAGAAGCCCTGTTGCGCTGGAACCACCCAACGCGCGGACTTCTCGCACCTGGCGCATTCCTCGACCTCGCAGACGAATCAGGACTCATCGCGCCCATTGGTGACTGGGTATTGAACGAAAGCGCCCGCACTGTTGCCGAATGGATCTCTACGGGCCTCGTTGATCGTGTCATGGCAATTCATGTCAATGCATCACGTCGTCAACTATCTGACATCACGTTTGTTGATCGTGCGCTCACCATCTTGCGAGACAACAACCTTGAAGGTTCTCAATTGGTGTTTGAAACTTCTGAGGCGACTCTTGTCGACAACAACCCTTCAGTTCTGCGCACAGTCACTGCTCTCAAACGCCAAGGTGTTCGCATCGCCGTTGATGACTTTGGTGCCGGCTACTCATCATTAGCTTCACTACGCACCTTCCCTGCCGACTTGTTAAAGCTGGACGGAACATTGGTGCGAGATGTTGGACGGACAGATGGCGGCGACGACCCAATGGTTCGTTCACTTATTCAGTTGGCTCACTCCTTGAACCTGATCGTGTGTGCCGAATGGGTAACTACAGAGGACCACGTACAGCGCCTCAAAGTTCTTGGATGCGACTTATTGCAAGGCAATCGAATTGGTGAGCCAATTTCTGCTGAAGCGTTTACAACCAAGTTGCGCAGAACTACAGCGCTAATAATTCAAGCGACTGATTAACTAGCCGCGGGCGCCGGACCAAGTCCTGCAAAATATGCCAACAACGGCGGCGCTTCATTTGCAAGGCGAAAGACAAACTGATCCCCCGCCCAACCATCAGACACGGGCAATGCGTACGAGATAGCAGTTCCGTCACCGATTGGTCGCAATTTGCGCGCGAGATCAATGAGGTCAAGCCGTTCATCAACTGACACTGCAGCACCAAATGCATCGAGAACATTGTGAGCATCAAGAGGATGTTGCGCCAGATACTTCACGGCGTCTTTTGCCAGCATTGACATAAATGCACGTTGACGAGTACCGCGACCTACGTCTCCGGTACCTTCCAATCGCCACACTCCATCAATCTTTTCTTCAAGATGGCGAGCTCGTGCATAACTCAGTGCTTCAACACCTGATTGCAGTTTGCAGGCCTTTCGACCGATGTGGAACCCCGTGAATTTGTCGCGTGATGCGCGCGGAACGCACACATGCACTCCACCAATTGAATCGACAATCTGCTTGAAGCCAGAAAAATTGATCTCGATGTAATGGTGAATTGGCACATTCAATGCTCGTTGCACTGTTCGTACCAAAACATCCGCTCCGCGCTGATACGCAGCATTTACTTTTGCGAACCTGTCGTTGTCTGACATGCGTACCCATAAGTCACGTGGAATAGACATCATGGAAACTTGTTTTGCTTTGGTGTCGTAACGCACAAGAATCAACGTGTCAGAACGCATTCCTGGGTTTGCTTCCTCAGTTCCTACTGTTGCGAAATCTTCATCGGTCGGGTCGGCACTGGCCCGTGAGTCTGAACCGACTAACAAATAGTTCTCTACGCCGTCACTTGGCGGCGACAATGCAGGAGTTGCTGCAGGCACCCGACGAACTGAATCAAGATGGGAATTAGTTGCGCGAACTATGCCAAGAGCACCGGCAAGAGACATCACTAAAGCAACACATCCCACGATCATCCATCGAGGAGACCCCACAAGTCGCGAGAATTTCCCATCAGTCAGCACATGACCACGGTAGTCAGTCTGAGGCTGGTCGGAGATGCACTACATCTGCAGTGTCAATGCGATGACTGATGGCACAGTCATCCAAAATCACTAAACGACCATCTGGTTCCACCGTAAGAGCGCGACCAATGATGTGTTCCCCATTTGGCATCTCGGCTCGTACTTGCGTTCCGACAGTTGCCAAATTGGCCAAATACTCCTCGTGCATTGCCATGTCATCAAGCAATAACAACCTGTCAATCTCTGGAAGCATTGCTGCAAGAAACTCATCAGGAGTAACCGCACGCGTCCAGCCACAACTTGCAAGCGATGCCCCACCGGGAGGTGCCCATGACAAATTGCACCCAATACCGACCACAACGAACGGCACATGTCCCGCTTCATCAACAGGAGCTGCTTGAGCCAAGATGCCAGACAACTTGTCCTGGCCCACCAAAATGTCGTTCGGCCACTTCAATTGAGCCTGCACTCCACATAGATCCCGAGCAACGATGACCCCCGACAGAGCCACCGCTTGAGTCAATACGTGAAGGTGTGTCGGGATTGTGCGAAACAACAGAGAGACCAGCAGGTTCGCCCCACGAGGTGCCTCCCAGGTGCGATCTAAGCGCCCGCGGCCTGCAGATTGGAAGTCTGCCCTCAGAACGCTGCGATCTGGGGCCCCGAGAGCTCCAGCCTCCATGAGGTCAGCATTGGTGCTGCCCGTCTCGGAAACGGTCTGAATGAGCCATTGGCTCGATGAGTTAGCAATTGAGGGGTCCACTAGATAAAGATTGTCACTTGTGCTGAAGAAAATCCTTATCGCCAACCGCGGCGAAATCGCTGTCCGAGTTATCCGAGCTGCCCGAGAGATGGGAATCGCCACCGTGGCGGTCTATTCCGAGCTCGACCGCAATGCCCTTCACGTGCGTCTAGCCGATGAGGCGTATGCACTTGGCGGCCAAACAGCAGCCGACAGCTACCTCAACACAGAGGCAATTCTCAAAGCCATCAAGGACAGCGGTGCAGATGCCGTTCACCCTGGTTACGGATTCTTTTCAGAGAACCCAGACTTCGCTCGCGCAATTACAGCGATGGGAGTTGCATTCATCGGGCCACCGCCAGAAGCAATCGACGAAATGGGTGACAAAGTTTCAAGCCGCAAAGCAGCACTGCGCGGTGGAGCACCTATCGTTCCCGGCACAACAGAATTCGTTACGTCAGCAAAAGAAATCACTGACTTCGGAAACGAACACGGTTGGCCATTAGCAATTAAAGCTGCTTTCGGTGGCGGCGGACGCGGCATGAAAGTCGTTCAGTCTGCTGACGAAGTGCAAGCAGCAATGGATTCAGCACAGCGCGAAGCAAAGAGCTTCTTTGGTCGTGATGAGATTTACATCGAGCGCTACCTCACATGGCCTCGCCACATTGAAGTACAACTTGTCGGTGACCAACACGGAAACGTTGTATGGATTTCTACTCGTGACTGCTCTGCACAGCGTCGCCACCAAAAACTCATTGAAGAAGCGCCAGCTCCTGGTCTTCCAGCAGGTGTTGAAGAAGCAATGGGTGCAGCTGCTGTTAAGGCAGCAAAAGCTGTTGGCTATTACAACGCCGGAACCGTGGAATTCATTTTCCAAGACGGAGATTTCTTCTTCCTTGAAATGAACACTCGCCTTCAGGTTGAGCATCCAGTTACAGAAGTCATCACAGGAATCGACCTTGTTGAATGGCAGATTCGTGTTGCATCTGGCGAGAAACTGCCGATGACACAAAAGGAAGTTCTTGCTGCCCGTCGCGGTCATGCAATTGAAATTCGCATTAACGCCGAAAACCCAGCTGGTGGAAAGTTCCTTCCATCTCCTGGACCGATTACAAAGCTTGTTGCACCAGACGGTTTTGGTGTGCGCTTTGATGCCGGTTACGAATCAGGCGATGAGATAAGCCAGTACTACGACAACCTTGTCGGAAAAGTAATTGTGTGGGGTCGCGATCGCGATGTCGCAATCGCACGTGCAATTCGTGCACTGAAAGAAATGGTTGTGGAAGGAATCGCCACCACCATTCCTGCAGACATTGCAATTCTTGAACACCCCGACTTTGCGTCTGTCACTCACTCAACTAAGTGGGTTGAAGAAGTTCTTGATTTGTCACATATTGGTACCGCGCCGGTTACTCCAGCCGGAGACGACAACGAGCCTCTTGTACAGCGCACCACCACGGTTGAAGTCAATGGTCGTCGCTTTGATGTGAAGTTGTGGGTTCCTGAATCTGCTGGTGTTGCTTCACCAAGCGCAAAGGCCAAGAAGCCAACACGTAGCGCAGCAGCGGGCGGCGGTGCCGGAGGCGGAAGCGGCAAGGTGTCTGTACCGATGCAGGGAACAATTGTCAAAGTTCTTGTTGAAGTAGGACAAACAGTTGAAGCTGGTCAGAGTGTCGTTGTTTTGGAAGCCATGAAAATGGAAAACCAAATCGAAGCAGACAAATCAGGCGTAGTAAAGGCAATCAACGTCAAGACCGGCGACACAGTCGGCGCTGGTGACGTTGTAGTAGTTATCGAGTAATTACTCGGCAGCATCAGCGAGGGCCTCTGCCAACGCTGGGTGCACCAACAAAGATTCTTCAATGTCAGTGACTTTGAGGTTTGCTGTAACTGCAAGAGCAATAACGCTGATCAACTCGGCTGCATGACGGCCGACAATTGAGCCGCCCAACACTTCACCAGTTGCAGGGTCGCTAATGATCTTCACGAAACCTCGCGAGTCATTATTGATTAGTGCTTTTGCTGTTGTTGAGAACGGCACCTTTGTGACACGAATTTTTCTACCCGACGCAAAAGCTTCCGCTTCCGCTAAGCCCACATCAGCAATTTCAGGTTCAGTGAATATGGCAGATGCTGCTTTGTCGTAATCGAGATGACGGTGCGGACCTTTCGGGCCACCCACAACTTGTTCAGCAACCTTGCGACCTTGCATGGCCGCAACTGACGACAAGGGAAGCTTTCCACTGACATCACCTGCTGCATAAATGTGTTCGATATTGCTTTGGCAATGACGGTTGATGGGGATGTATCCGCCATCTGTAACGACACCCACTTCTTCAAGGCCAAGTCCTTCAGTGTTTGGCAGAGATCCAATGGCAAGCACCACATGGGTTGTTTCAGAAACGCGCCCGTCGTCGCAAACAACACGAACGCCATTCTCTGTGCGTTCAACTGAAGTTGCGCGTGCACCTTTGAACAGTCGTACGCCACGTGAAAGAAATGAATCTTCAAGCACTGCTGCGACTTCGGGGTCTTTGCTTGGCAGTACCTGTTGACGACTGACTACCAAAGTTACTTTTGAACCGAACGATGCAAACATGTGTGCAAATTCAACTCCGGTTACGCCTGACCCAATGATTGTGACGCTGTCAGGAAAACTGCGTGGCGGGTAGCAATCGCGAGTTGTGAGAATGCGATCACCATCAGGAATAACAAAATTTGGAATGCGTGGCCGTGAGCCTGTGGAAATGAGAATGTCGTCGGCTTCAAGAACATGAGTAGTTCCGTCAGCAGCATCAACATGCACAGTGTGCGCGCTTGCAAGACGAGCGGTACCAAGAATGACTGTGACACCTTGGCTCTGCAACAAGGCATGAACATCGTTTGATAATCGACTCTTTATGCTTTCAATACGAGCCGTGAGCGCCTCTACATCAACTTCGGCTGTTCGATTCTCTAATCCCATGCCTGACAAATTGTCAGTAAAGCTCATCGCGCCACCGGTAGCGATCATTGCCTTCGAAGGCACGCAGTCCAACAGGTGTGCAGCGCCGCCGAGAATCTCACGCTCAATCAAGGTGACCGATATGCCTCGGCGCGCAGCAGCAGACGCTGCAGAATGACCCGCAGGACCACCACCGATGATGACTAATTTTTTATCGACGTTCACGTTGGTCAGGTTATCGGTGTAGTGGTGGTCGTAGTGGTTGCGGGTGTTGTTGTTGAAGTACTGGAAGTTGTTGTGGACTCAGTGGGCAAGGTGCTTGTTGTCGAAGTGGTGGTCGTCGTTGTACCGAATTGAGGAAGGGTTATTGCCAGTAACGGGGCCTTATTCGGGCAGTACCGCGATGGATACCCCAATTGGTCTCTGCGTTCTCCCACATATTCAAAATGCATGCCATCTGCTGGCCAAAAGTTCCCACCCCAGGCAAATCCCCACTTACGAAAGATTCGCACCACAGCACAATTCATCTGCGGGACACCGCCTTGTGGGTTTGTATCTGTGTTGATGTCGATTGCCATTCCCCACGCGTGGCGAGATGGCGCCCCGAAATTTCCGGCAAGCCTGTTGTAGCGCCCTACAAAACAACCGCCGTACCGATTTGAATTTTGCGTATTAACAAATCTTGACAGCCCAGACTTTTTGATTTCAGTGAGAGCCCCTTGAATTGCATCAACAACAATTCGATGACAGTTGTTTCCTAATTTGATATCCGTGTATCGCATCTTCCACGCGATATTGCTAGAGGTCCATGATCCTGCAACAAGAATGGAACTTCCAACTGTTGGACGATACGAGAATTCCCCCAGAAGCTTTTTTGTGGTTGCAGTGCCCAATGTGCCGTCTGGGTTTTTTCTGTCCCAGGATGTGCGCAATCGAAACTCGGTTCCAATCGTGATGCCCTTTTTCTTCAGACCTGAAAGCACAGACGATGGCGAAACAATGTCTGTGATTGCAATTTGTGAAACGGGCATTCCCCCCAATAATGCAGCAGCTGAACTGGACATGAATAAGTCACCCGAGTTGACAAACTCATCGGCGACTATCGCCCCAATAGTGAACGGACGCATCCAAAACTTGCGATCACGCAGCAACAACACATCACCTACCTGCGCTCCACGAACCTTGGCCGATGTCTCGCCCATCAACACTTGGCCCCGAGCCACAATGTCGGCCATTGCGTCTCCACCAATCGCTCGCACGAACGTACTGGAAGCAACCATGGTTGCCATGGGAATACGCCACCTTTTACCCAGTCGAAACATATCCTTGCCTGCTCGCGTCTGAGCTGTTAGCGAGATAGTCGGAAACTTCACCACATGAGGCGTGGCACCCCCTGCAACAACACCAGCACTAATCTTTTTCACCTCTTGTGGCGTCAAGTTCGACGCATTTGATACTGACATTGTGGGTTGAAGTCGCTCGACCGGAAATTCACTCGACCGAACGGCGGTTGCGCGAGAACTGACGACCGATAGCACCAGGGCTGTCATCACTAGTGAGGTCCTCCATCGCATTTATTTGACCGTAGTTGATTAATGGCTTCCCCGTTCAGTAGGTGGGCGAACTACCGTAGGGAGTCTGTGAGTGATGAATCTGTAGAACTAGGAACCAATGGCCTCGAGCAAGAAAAGGCTCGCCGTCTTGGCTCTCTTGATGCACTTCGGGCGCAAGGCACTAACCCCTACCCGTACCGCTTCGATCGCAGCCACACCCTTGGTGAAATTCGCAATGAATTCGGCGCCCTTGAAGCTGGCTCTGAAACCGACACTCATGTCACCGTTGCTGGCCGAATTCTTCTGAAGCGCGACCAAGGCAAACTCATCTTTGCCACACTGCAAGATCGCGAAACTTCAATTCAACTTTTCGTTTCGAAGGCAATCGTTGGCGACGACACTTTCGATGCCATCAATAACTTGGATCTCGGAGACTGGGTAGGCGCAACAGGCATTGTTATGACAACCCGAAAGGGCGAGCTGTCAATCAAAGTTGATTCGGTAGTTCTCCTCTCAAAAGCTGTTCGCCCACTTCCTGATAAATGGCACGGGCTTACCGATACTGATACTCGCTACCGCCAGCGCTACGCAGACCTCATCGGCAACGAAGAATCACGTCGCATGTTTGCTGTTCGCCATGCGGTCATTGCAAGCTTTCGCCGCACTCTGCACGAACGCGGTTTTATCGAAGTTGAGACTCCGGTTCTGCATGTTGAACCAGGTGGTGCACATGCACGACCTTTCGTCACTCATCACAACGCACTTGACATGACCTTGTACCTGCGCATTGCGCTTGAACTACACCTCAAGCGACTCATCGTCGGCGGAATGGAACGAGTATTCGAAATTGGCCGCGTCTTCCGTAACGAAGGAATCTCAACGCGCCACAACCCTGAATTCACGATGATGGAGCTGTACCAAGCATTCGCGGATTACACAGACATCATGGACCTCACCGAGGTTCTCTTCGTTAACGCTGCAAATGATGCGACCGGTTCATCCACAGTTTTGATTGATGACCTCCCTGTGGATCTTGCCAAGCCGTGGCGCAGAGTGCGCATGATCGACCTCGTAAAAGAAGCGACCGGTGTTGAAGTGCACCCGTCGCAACCGCGCGAGCAACTCGTAGCCCTTGCTGAAAAGCACGGCGTCAAAGTTTTGCCGCATTTTGGACCAGGAAAGATCATCGAAGAACTCTTCGAAGCAACCTGCGAAGCAGCGCTTCGTGAGCCAACCTTTGTGACAGGCCACCCGGTCGAAATCAGTCCGCTTGCTCGCGTAGATAGAAACGACCCATACCTCACCGAGCGATTCGAATTGTTCGTCGGTGGACGCGAATTAGCTAACGCATATTCAGAGCTGAATGACCCTGTCGAGCAACGTCTCCGCTTTGAAGACGAGCAGAAATCAAAAGAAGCCGGCAATGCAGAAGCCGGCTCTGTTGATGAAGACTTCTTACGTGCCATGGAATACGGAATGCCCCCAACTGGTGGCCTCGGTATTGGCATGGATCGCTTAGTCATGTTGATTGGAAACGCTCAGTCAATTCGTGACGTCATCTTGTTCCCTACTCTTCGCCTGGAGGCTTTCTAATGTCAGATCACGCATGGGGTGTTGGTATCGCAACACTTGATTCACACGGAGCAACACTTGACGTGCGCTTTCGCACCGTTGGCCTCGGGAAATTCTCCCCTTCCGACGCACCATCACATCAACCAAGTGTTGATACAGATCGTGATCGTGGTGTTGCGTTTGAAGCAGTCACAGTTGAGATTGAAATCTCAACAGCACCTACAAGCGCTGCAGACGTCTACCTACGCCTCAATTTGTTATCGCAGCGCTTTGTCAAGCCACGCACCATCAACCTTGACGGCGCATTCGGTTTGCTGCAAAACGTTGCCTGGACTTCACGTGGGCCAGTTGCTGTTGAGGCACTGGAATCAGTCGCATGGAACCTCGCACAACGCGGCGAGCATCTTGTCGTGCACGGTGTTGACAAGTTCCCACGCATGACCGACTACGTGGTTCCATCAGGTGTTCGTATCGCAGACGCAAGTCGCGTGCGCCTCGGGGCACACCTTGCCCCTGGCACCACAGTGATGCATGAAGGTTTCTGCAACTTCAATGCCGGAACATTGGGCGCATCAATGGTGGAAGGTCGTATCTCTGCTGGCGTCATCGTTGGTGATGGTTCAGACATTGGTGGCGGCGCATCCATCATGGGAACTCTTTCTGGTGGCGGTAAAGAAATGGTCACTATTGGCGAACGTTGCCTTCTTGGCGCAAACGCTGGCATTGGCATCAGCCTTGGTGATGACTGCATCGTGGAAGCAGGGCTCTACGTAACTGCTGGCACAGTTGTCATTGACCCTTCAGGATCAAAAGTAAAAGCCAAGCTTCTATCTGGTCAGTCGAACTTGCTGTTCCGCCGCAACTCATTAACCGGCGCAGTCGAAGTCATCGCTCGCTCTGGTTCATGGGGCGGCCTCAACGCTGACCTGCATAAGAACTAATGACACCTGAGGAACTAGAAACTCTCATTTCGTCGCGTCGCAGCAATTTGCTGATTGATGCATCTAGAGAAGTTGACTCTGCCCTAGTTGATCGCATCGTGACTTCTGCTCAATGGGCGCCAAACCACAAACGTACATGGCCACTGAGAGTCGCAGTCATTACTGGCAACTCCAGAAGAACTCTTGGCGACACAATCGCTGATGCAATGGCAATTCATGGCGATGATGAAATGAAGGTCGCAAAAACACGCGGCAAGTTCATGCGATCACCCGTGATCATTGTGGTTGCTGCTGGCGAAGGCACAACCCAGAACGAGACTGAAGAGAACAAGTATGCAGTTGCTGCCGGTGTTCAAAATATGTTGTTGATGGCCGAATCATTCGGGCTTGCAGCATTGTGGGGGTCTCCGGCAAAGGGCGCCAATAACGCCATCACTTCTTTGTGCTCGATGGAATCCACAGATCATGTGATGGGCATTATCTATGTTGGTTGGCCAAAACAATCCGTTGCAGTTCCAGAACGGCCAAACATCAACATCACTCGCCTCACGTGATTCGGCGAGGCCGGACAGACCAAAGCAAACTTTCCATGAACTGAAAGCGAATTGCGTGATACATGATGATTGTTTCTTCATAGACATCTCGGAAAGTTTTTAGACTCAATGAAGTGATTAAAGCGACCGTTCAGGAGAAAACAGTCACTCCACAACGCGATATTGCACTTGATGGACTCCGTGCTATTGCAATTCTCCGTGTCATCACATGGCATGCCAGTGGATGGTCTTGGACCACCTGGATCATCTCTTCTGTTCCCGCAATGTTTGTCGTCACCGGAGCACTATTGGCCCGTTCATTTCAAAAGGCGTCTGCATTTCAAACTCTTTGGAAACGTTTCAAACGACTTCTACCACCGTTGTGGCTCTATTCGCTGACCGTTTACATGCTCTCTGTCCACTTTCATGTGCGCACATCTGCAGTGTGGACATTCTTTCTTCCTTTTGGACAACCAACTTCTCTCATTGCAAGCCAGTGGTTCACTTCAGCAATGTGGTACCTACGGGCATACGTATGGGTGCTAATACTCAGCCCATTTATCTATGCGTTGACACGCAAATTCAAATCAATCATTCCGATGACAGGAATGATCGCCGTAGTGGCGTTGGGAGTGTTGGACATCGACACCGCCGGATTCGGTTGGGCAGCCGGCGACATTGTGTTGTATTCCACGTGCGCAGCTGCAGGAATGGCATGGCTCGTCAATGGTCGTCCGAGTCCTCGGTCTCTTCGCATCACAGCAATTGCTTTTCTTGCAGGGGCCATTGCATGGTTGCTGTTTCGGCAACCGATGGACGGAGTTGTTAACAACGACCATGTGCTGCATTTGTTTGTCGGTGGCTTCTGGACAGCTCTCCTTCTACATTTTCCAAAGATTTTGTCGTCCTTCGCCACGACTCCAGTGTCTCGATTTCTGAATAGATACCCACTCAGTATTTATCTGTGGCATTCCATGACAGCCTGGTTCTTTTGGCAATTGGTTCCGAATGGAATTCCGACAAACGCGCGGGTTCTTCTCATCGTTGCTCTTACGTTCCTCGCACTGCCCGTTGTTACGTGCCTGATTGGGCTTTTCGAGTACCGAAAGGACGGTTGGTTCAGTCTTATTAACGTCGCTCCACGAATCATTCTGGTACTTACCATCTTGTTTGCAACCAATGTTGGCCCAATCAGTCGTCGACTTGATTTTGTTCGCACGCCTGTAAATCAACCATTGCCTCCCTCTGCAGCTCCAAAGATTGTGAAGATTGAAATAGAAGATGATGTGAAGAAATTTCTTAACTCTCCATCATTCAAGGATGACAAATGGTCAGTCCGTGAAACCGAAATGCAATCAATTCTGGACAAGCGCACGACAGAGATGGGGCTTGGCAAAGCACGCGCGATTGTTGTTGCCCGTGACGGTTATGTGTGGCACGGAATCTCAGGAAACATGAGAACTTTTGACCAGCCAAGCCTGATTGGCAGTTTGACCAAGACGTTCACCACCACATTGATCATGCAGTTAGTTGACGAAGGACTCCTATCCCTCGATGACCCAGTGGGTGGCATGGGTATTGGATTCAAACATGACCAAATCACTATCCGCCAACTTCTCACCCACACATCCGGGCTCTCTAAGTACAAACCAACGAGTGGGCCCGTTGCAAAAGGCACAACACCGATGGACGTGCTGCGGTACGTGAGTGAGCAACCACTGCGAAACCCCTCAGGCTCATTTGTTGACTATTCAACATCGGGTTTTTCAGTACTTGGAATCATTCTCGAACAAAAGACCGGCAAGACATTTGAAGAACTCCTGACTAGCCGAATCACTGATGCACTGGGCTATGACATTTCTACCTTTCGGGGCGATTACGGGAGCATCGGATTTTCAACAGGTGGAATCATTATGAAAATGGATGACCTGGCCGATTGGACGCGCCGCTATTTCTTCGACAGAAGCACAACAAAGGAAAAATGGGACTGGTCCATCCGGACGACGACAGGCGTCGGAGCCCACGGATATTGCCCATGTCGTAATAAGTCATTCCTGGCGCTCGGGCACATCGGTGGGCGAACGTTTGCCTCGGTTGATGGAGATGGAACTGTTGTAATCATCGACACCTCCGGAATTCTTGTTCTGGATAACTACAAGAAGACGCAAACCTTTGCACAAGAACTACGTCTTGTTGCGGGCGGTGGAAAGAAATACCTGTACCCATGATGAGAACAATTTCTCGACTTCACCAACGTTCTCTATACGCCATGGCAGTCATTCCCAGACTCTTGTTCACGCTTATCCTTGGGTTTACTACTACCGCACAAACAACACACAAATAAAGTGGAACTCCTTGAAAGACTGCGTGTAGTTACATCAACGCTTGATTAGGTTTGAAAACCATTCGTCTGGGTTGTCAATACGGCCGCGTAAGGAATCCCATGTGCGTTCAATTCCATCACGCCCTCGTTGCGGGTGAGACGCAATGTGGTCTGCAACAATTCGTGAGCGATTCAATACTTCACTGTCGGCAACAACCTCTGAAACAAGTCCAAGCTCCACCATGTCGGCACCCACAATGCGATCTCCAACCAGAACAACGCGGTCAGCAACTGCTTGCGAATGTTTCAGGTGCAACCAGGCTTGGCACATTGGCGCTGCAACCCCCATCGCAATTTCACCTACCTGCAGAAACGAGGATTCTCCGGCAACCACAATGTTTGCCGCCAGCGCAAGAGCTGCTCCGGCGTTGATGGCATACCTCTCGAGAGCAACGACCACTGGTACACGACACTTGTACATCGCGGCATGCACTTCTACCCATGCAGTCAGCGGTTCATTCTTCAGGTCTGCCCCTGCGACCTTGAGGTCAATTCCGCTACAAAAAGCCCCACCAGAACCTGACAACAAGATGCAACCAACGTCTCGAGGAACATTGAGAAATGCATCACGCAATTCAACAGCCAGCTGTTGCGTAATCGCATTCTTTCGGTCTGGGCGATTCAGAACGATGTCAAGACGATTGCCTACTCGTTCAACAATGACATTCTGTTCGCTCATGGCGATTACTACCGACCAGGCTTATAAGTGCCGTACACGTCACGAAGAGCATCGCTGACTTCACCGAGAGTTGCGTGAGCACGCAATGCTTCTTTCATCGGAATCAGGATGTTGTCGGTGCCACGGGCAGCGGCACGAACTTCTTCAAGAAGGGCCGCAACTTTTGCGTGGTCACGATTTTCCTTGAACTTCTTCAGACGTGCCAATTGACCAACAGCAAGAGTTGGATCGATTGGGAACACATTCGGCTCCCCTTCGCCTTCTACTGTGAACTTATTAACGCCAACAATGACGCGCTCATCATCATCAATTGACTTTGTGTACTCATATGCACTTTGTTCAATTTCGTCCATTTGGAATCCAGCTTCAATGGCATCAACAGCGCCGCCCATTTCATCAATGCGCTCGATGTATTCCCAGGCAAGACGTTCCACTTCATCAGTCAATGATTCAACGAAATATGACCCTGCAAGAGGGTCTGGAGTATCAGCTATTCCACTTTCGTACCCAATGATTTGCTGGGTGCGCAACGCGATGCGAGCTGCTGCTTCTGTTGGAAGACCAAGAGCTTCGTCGTAACCATTTGTGTGCAAACTTTGCGTACCACCCATAACCGCGGCCATTGATTGCAGAGCAACGCGCACAACATTGTTGAGAGGCTGCTGTGCTGTCAGTGTGCTGCCGCCAGTTTGAGTGTGGAAGCGAAGAAGCTTGCTTGATTCTTTCTTTGCACCAAAACGTTCAGTCATGATCTTGTGCCACATACGACGGCTCGCGCGGAACTTTGCCACTTCTTCGAAGAAGTTGTTATGACCGTTCCAGAAGAAAGACAAACGTGGTGCGAAATCATCAACATCAAGACCGGCATCAACTGCTGCCTGAACATATGCGATGGCATTGGCCAAAGTAAATGCGATTTCTTGTACAGCAGAACTTCCGGCTTCACGGATGTGATAGCCAGAAATTGAAATGGTGTTCCATTTCGGAATGTTCTGGGCGCAGTACGCGAAAATATCAGTGATGATGCGCATCGAAGGGCGCGGTGGGTACACATAAGTACCGCGTGCGATGTATTCCTTCAGCAAGTCGTTCTGAATTGTTCCGCTAATGGCCGACGACGGCACGCCCTGCTCTTCTGCAACCAATTCATACATCAACAACAGAACTGCTGCTGTTGAGTTGATGGTCATTGACGTCGACACTTTGTCGAGAGGCAAATCCTTCAACAACATGCGCATGTCTTCAAGAGTGTCGATTGCAACGCCTACTTTTCCGACTTCGCCTTCGCTTCGGGCGTGGTCAGAGTCGTATCCCATCTGAGTTGGCAAGTCGAACGCACATGACAGCCCGGTTTGGCCGGCCTCGAGAAGAAACTTGAAACGTTGGTTGGTCGATTCAGCAGAGCCGAATCCGGCGTACTGACGCATGGTCCACAATTTGCCTCGGTACATCGTTGGGTACACGCCACGGGTGTATGGCGCAGTACCTGGAAGACCCAGTTGCGTCGCTGGGTCCCAGCCGGCGAGGTCATCGGCCGAATAGAGGGGGGCAATGTCAATGCCAGAGTCAGTGCGCTTTATTTCGTCAGCCATGGGGGTTAATCGTACGAGCCACCACCGCTGGCGACATATTCCTAGAAATTCTTAGGAAGCAGCCACCAGGCTGATTTCAATGAGCCATTCAGAGCGTGCCAGGGCTGGAACAGTCACCAGGGTGCTTGCAGCCCTGTGATCTGCCATCACTTCATCGCGAACGGCCATTACAGACGCCAGATCGGCTGTCAGCGTGTCTCTGGCCACCACATATGTGGTGATGCTGACAATGTTCATAACGCCCATCTGAGAGGCGCGCAGGATTTCGAGCAAGTTTGCCCACACAACGCGTGTTTGCCCCTCTAGAGAAGGCGGAACAGTGCCATCAGGCATTGTGGGCACAACCCCTGATGTGAACACCATTGACTGAGCGCCATCGACTTTTACGGCATGTGCGTACTTGGCAGCCGGAGCCCCCATATGTTGTGGCTGTATCTGGCTTATTCCCATGGTCTCCATTGTGGCGTATTGTGAGGCCATGACCATCACACCAGATGCACCCGTAGAAACCCGCATGATCGACGGCATTCCGTTGACTCCAAAGCAGGTCACCATTCTTGGCCAAGAAGCACTTGCTCCTGCCGCCACTGTTGCCGAAGAGCGTCTTCGTCGCAAGCAAAAACTTGCTGGCGCACTACGCATCTTTGGTCGCCTTGGATTCGGAGAAGGCGTCGCCGGACACATCACAGTGCGCGACCCTGAATTTCCTGATCACTTCTGGGTGAACCCACTCGGTTTGTCATTTCGTCACATGCGAGTGTCTGACCTCATCTTGGTAAACCATCACGGTGAAGTTGTGTACGGCAAGTACGCCGTGAACCGCGCTGCATACGTGTTGCATGCAGCAGTTCATACTGCTCGTCCTGACGTCGTTGCAGCAGCGCATGCACACTCCGTATACGGAAAAGCATTCAGCTCACTTGGTATCCAACTTGATGCATTAACTCAAGACTCCTGTGCGTTCTACGAAAACAATGTTGTCATTTCAGAACATGGTGGCGCAGTGGTATTTGAAGAATCAGCAGGACGCGACTTTGCAGAAGCCTTTGGAAACAATCGTGCAGCAATTCACCAGAACCATGGCCACTTCACAGTGGGCGCAAGTGTTGATGAAGCAGTGTTCTGGTTTGTTTGCTTCGAGCGTTGCGCACAAGCACAACTTGCAGCCATGGCCGCAGGTACGCCAAAGCACATCCCACATGAATCAGCTGTGTACACGCGTGAGAACGCTGGCAACGCCATGACAGGTTGGGCACACTTCCAGCCGCTCTGGCAAGAAATTTGCCGCACAGATCCTGAACTTTTCGAATAACTAGCGACAGTCTTTCGTGACCTCACATGAGGGGTTGCGCGCTGATCGTATTTTCAACGCCGCGCCTCCTGAACTTTTCTTCATACTGTCTGCGATTGCTCAATACACGGGCGCAATTATCGCAATCAATTTGTTTGATGAGGTCTCACCGGCAACCGTTGCATGGCTTCGCGTTCTTAGCGCATCTCTCATTCTGCTTGCGTTTTCATTTCGGCAGTCACGCCAACGATGGACTCGCCGCGAACTGTATTGGGTGGCCGCGTTTGGTGCATCAACTGCATTAATGAACCTGTTCTTCTACTTAGCAATTGATCGTCTTCCCCTTGGCAAAGGCGTGACTATAGAATTCATCGGACCAATAACCGTTGCGGCACTTCGTACCCGTTCCGTGCGCAATACGGTTGCACTGCTGTTTGCGGCTGTCGGTGTTGTTGTCTTAGGCGGCGTAGAACTAGGCAACGAACCCTTAGGACTCGTTTTCATCTTGCTTGCTTCTGTCATGTGGGCTGGCTACATCGTGATGGGTTCACGCGTTGCACTTGCTGACAGAGGGGTGTCGGGCCTAGCGCTCGGTTTACTTTTCGGAGGCATTGTCATCACGCCATTTGCAGCCGGTGATGCGGGTGCAGCATTTTCAAGCGGGAAAATACTGATCGGATGCATTCTTGTCGGACTGCTTTCAAACGCAATCGGTTACGGCATTGATCAATCAACACTTCGACGAATTCCCATCCGACGTTTCTCTGTCATGTTGGCGTTACTTCCCGTATGTGCAGCAATCTTCGGATTCGCATTTCTCGATCAATCTCCGAGCGTTCTCGACCTACTGGGAATGGCTTTAGTTTTGATAGGCGTTGCGGTACAAGAGCGAGACGAGACTGACCGCCACCATGAAGTGGTCGAGACCACCTAGCGTGGTATCTCATGGCAACCCCGACAAGACCCCTACGCCGTGTCGGCTTTTTGCTTGTCTTTATCTCGCTTGTATCGACACTTCTCACTACGGCACCGAACACAGCAGTTAACGCTGAGCCACTGCCTCCTGTTGGCGTCATCATTCGCGGTCACGGCAATGGCCACGGCCGAGGTCTGAGCCAATACGGTTCACTTGGCTGGGCTACGAAACTTGGCGCATCGTGGCAAGACATTCTGAATTTCTATTACGGCGGAAGCGGCCGCACGCTTACAACCCTCACAGAGGCTGATGCTGCAGCATTGCCAGGCGGCGTTATGAGCGTTCGGCTTCAAACTCTTGATGCACGACCTACTGCAGTGATCTCTGACAACATCACTGCATCATGGACCGGTGCTCCTGGCGCATATGGCGCACTAGTGGCTCGCATGGTGGCCAACAATGCGTATGACATTTACGCAGCCCCGACTGCAACGTGTGCGGCCGATACCGATAACCCAACAGGATTCACCCTCATTGGTGACAACATTGCAGGCCCAATCGATTTTGTGTCATCACAAGGATCTGCACCCACCGCCATTGCACCAACAGACTTGCTCGGCGTTTGTGAACCACCGTCCACCACATTCAAGAACGGTCGCATTCGTTATTACAGAGGAAGCATTCGCGCAACAATCGATATTTTGGGAAATCGGAGGACAGTAAACCTCCTTAATGCCGAGGCATATCTGCGAGGAGTTGTTCCACGCGAGTCTCCTGCCGGATGGGGCGACATCGCTGGCGGACTAGGAATGAACGCACTACGAGCACAATCAGTTGCGGCCCGCAGTTATTCACTATCTGAAGCTAGGTACACATACGCCAAAACATGTGACACGCAAGATTGTCAGGTGTACGGCGGAGCTGCATTACGAACAGTCGGCTCGAAAACAGCAAGCGTTATCGAAGACAGAAGAACAGATTTGGCAATTGCTGATACCGCCGGATATGTAATCAAAGACTCGCGCAACACGATTATGCGAACCGAGTTCACATCATCAAATGGTGGACGTACAGCAGGTGGACAATTCCCGGCACAGCTCGACAACGGCGATATCGCAGCTGACGCAGCATTGCAATCATGGTCGCGACTTTTGTCTTCCGCAGACTTACAAAAGGCCTTCCCCACCATCGGTGTTTTCACGTCAATTACAACGTCGCACGATGGCCTAGGCGGCGATTGGAATGGCTACGCCACGTCTGTAGTCATCACAGGCACGGCGGGCACCGTCACTCGCACGGGATGGCAGTTCCGCAATGACTTTGACTTGAATTCACCGTGGTATGAAACGTTCCCTGTCGCAGCTGCAGACCCTGCTTCACCTTCTGTTGGCTCAATCTTGTTTATCGGCGATTCAGTTGGCGAAAGCATTGCATCCGAATTCGCAGCAATTGTCACCCCCGCGTATCCGACTATGAATTTTCAAGCATGTGCCGGACGCGGCATGGCAGGCGCTGGTTGTCTCTTTGCAGTCACTGCGCCACAAATCAATTCCGACGGTGTGGGTGTAGTTAACACGCTTGATGCGCCCGCAATTGCGATTGTTGAATTGGGCTATAACGACGACCCCGCAACTTTTGAAGGCGAAGTACAACAGATTTTGGCGGCACTTATCTCCAAAGGTGTGCAACGGGTCATTTTCGTAAACATGTCAACTCGCTCAACCAAACGAAACTATGCAAAGTCAAACGAGGTACTGGCTGCTGCCGCAGCAAAGAACCCCGGAATCACTATTTTCGACTGGAATGCCGCATCATCAGCTGCGGATCAGTGGAGATGGTTTGAAAACAAATCGTTGTGCTGCTTCGTGCACTTATCAACAACCGGACAAGCAGAATTTGCTTTGTTCCTGCGCCAACAACTTGATGCATTGCGCCCTGCTGGCACATTGCCAACAACTGTTGCAGTTGCACCACTGATGCTCGGTCTTCCCCTTGCAAAAAAGAACACCGGCGCAATGGTCACTGTCGTTCAGAAGAAGTTGAATCTTGCATTGAAACTCGTTGGTAAATCACGACTCGCAACAGATGGCGCCTTCGGTTCTGCCACCGAACGTGCGGTCAGGGCATTTCAAACATTGTCTGGTCTTCCAGTTACAGGCATCGTGGACAGAGCTACATGGGATGCATTAGGGCTTGCGGGACGTATTGATTTGGCAGTCCTTAAAGTCGGATCACGCCACCCTGCTGTTTCATCATTGCAACAGGCGCTTTCAAAGGTATTGAAAAAGAAGATTTCAAGTACTGGAGTATTTACTAGGTCACTTGCAAACGACGTGAAGCTGTTTCAGAAGCGAGTCAAGTTGCCCGTCAGTGGCCGAGTTGGTCCAAGAACTTGGAAAGTGCTGACCGCAACTGCTGCGCTTACTAGCCCTTAAAGCGAGCGTTCCACGACGCATCGCTGACCATCGTGATGTAGCTATCACGATATTCGCGCTTCAAACGCTTATAGGTACGAGCAATCCGTAATGAATAGCGGAACACATCGCGCTGAATCGCCATAAACCGCTTGTAGTCACGCTCGCAAATAAAGCCTTCATCGAAACGAGGGTGACGATACAGGATCTTGTCGTGACGAATCGCTAAGCCAACTGCTCGAACATCAATTTGCGCAACGCCAACGTCGTTTGAGCGGAGGAATTTCGGAATCCATCTGCCTGCACCAGTTAACGGAGACAGCAAGAACCCCCCAAGGCGAATTATCTTCGGCCGTGGTGCTGTAAAGCCAAGACTGAGAAGTTCTGGTGTCAACGGCACAGCTTTTTCTTCAGTGACATGACGCACTTCCTCGTGTTTTGCTGAATGATCAATCTTCATCCATTCAGCTGGCCCAGCAAGGAAATCTTTCATTCCGTGAATCATGTATTCGGCGCTCAAATAGCGATGTGAATATGCATTGCGGAAACCAAAGCCCAAAAAGCGCCAAGCAAGGTGATGCCACTTGTGATTATCAAACACCAATGTGTCAATTAGTGCAAAGTTACGCACTTCGTAATACAACGACATTGGGTTGTTCTTCAGCGCGAAGTCCGCATGCCACACAGCAATGCCATTCAGAGTGACTGTGTGTCTGCCCGTATGCATAAGACCAAAGGCAACATCGTCACCGCGAACAAAGACAGGCAATGGATTTTGGGGCGCGACGTGCATAGGAAATGCTGTGAACCACCAAGCTGAATAGTCAATTTCTGGCTCGAGATGATCATGCACCGCTTCATAGCGACTACGCAGGTCAACGCCTCGACCAAGTGCCCGTAATGGATACACAGAACGGAATTCATACGCAGAACCAGCTTCGAATTGCATCCACGGCAATTCCTCGCTCATCATCGCTCCGTGAATACACAAGTCCGGATCTTTGGCATACGAGAAAAGAGAAATGGTGCGAACTATTGATTCAGGCTCGATTGAAATGTCGTCGTCCATAAAGACAACATGTGTGCTCCACCCCTCTTCACGAAACGCAATGAGCCCTCGTGCAAAGCCGCCTGCACCACCAAGGTTTGGGTTTGGCACTACGTGTACTGGTGCACCTGCAGGAAGTTGCGGATCAAGATTGCGTGCATTGTCAACGACAAGTACATGAAGATGTCCGTTCACAGACGGCTCTGAGGATTCAAGTTCAACCAGGCGTTCGATTGTCTTCAGAACATACTCTTGGCGATTGAACGTAGTAATCGAAACACCAAGACGAACGTCGCGTTCTGGCGCTTGCGACGTGGTCCATGTCCCCGACCGGACCACAACACCATCTTCAAGTGCAGTTACTGCAACATAAAACGATTCCGCTGCCAACGCACGAATATCGGTGAATTGCAATGTGGTGGTTTCATCAGATGAGGAAATCACTGTCTCTGTTGAGTTGGCATAGGCAATAAGTTCGACCAAACAGTGACCAGACACGTCCATCGAGACACCGATGTCTGAGATATTTGTCAAACGGCTCCATCGACCAGAGGCAAACGCCCCAAATGCAGTATCAAAGGTTGCGCATCCGCCCTTTGACAGTGTTAGCCCTGCCGCGGCAATAACGCCATGTTGGTGGCGCACATACAAAGTGGGCTCGGAGAACCCCGGCGCCGGAATCTGAATTCGAGCGAGGAGGTGGGAAGTCACCCGTCTAGTTTCACAGAGGATTGACCACGAACGGTGGCATTGGCCGATTTTCCCGCCTATTTGAAAGGTAAAGATTTGCCACCTCGAGGGCCTCCTTGATGGTGACATCCATGTCGAGATATCGGTAGGTGCCGAGGCGGCCGACAAATGTCACACCCGTTGCCCCGTTTGCCGCTTCGATGTACCGCACCAACTGCTCTTTTTCCTTCACTTGACGAATCGGGTAATACGCGATGTCCCCATCTTGGGCAAGGCGACTGTATTCGGTGTAAATCGTGCTGCCCTCGTGGGTTTCCCACGGTGCGAAATGTTTATGTTCGGTAATGCGTGTGTACGGAACATCAACGTCGCAGTAGTTCATGACAGGACACCCCTGCACGTCTCCAACTTCTTCTGTCTCTACAAAATCAAGCGTGCGATAACCAAGTTTTCCAAACTGCCCCGAGAAGTATTCATCAATGGGACCAGACCAAAACACGTGTTCCGCATCAGCTAGTTCTTCCGGAGAAACGGTGCGTCCGAGCGTTACTTCAATCAGTGGGTGATCAAGAATTGCTTCCACTATTGGTGTGTAACCATCACGCGGAATCGCTTGATATGGGTGATTGAAATAGCTGTCTTCGTAGGAAAATCTCACGGGCAACCGGGCCAAAATTGATGCCGGCAGCTCCGTTGGCGACACGCCCCATTGCTTCTGGGTATACCCCTTAAAGAACGCTTCGTACAAATCTCGGCCTACGAATTTCAAGGCCTGATCTTCAAAACTGACGGGCGTTCCAATGCTTGAATCAGCACGTTCAGTAATGAACTGTTCAGCTTCTGCTGGCGACATGGTGGTGTTAAAGAACTGATTAATAGTGTGCAAGTTCACCGGCAGCGAATAGACATGACCACCTGACGTTGCCTTCACGCGGTGGTTGTACGGCATCATGTCGCCGTACTTGTTTATGTAATCCCACACATGTTTGTCTGCCGTATGGAAAATATGTGGCCCATACACGTGAACCATTACGCCATTGTCGCGACGTTCCGTGTGCGCATTTCCTGCAACATGTGAACGACCATCAACTACCCAAGTAGCGATGCCTGCTTCTGCTAATTCACGTGCAATAACAGCACCGGAAAATCCGGCACCGACAATAACGATGCGTGCTGTCATTCAGTAAACGCTAGTGGCTGAGCCAGGGCGCGCAGAGGCCATCAAGGTCTCGCACTTCAATTCGATCGCGATTTTCCCACACAACTTGGTTTTGTGGGTCAGCACGAAGCTTGAAAACATGGAACGACATCTCGGTGGTGTCGATTGTGAGAATGCGTCCAATTAGCGGCTCGCCGAGGTCAAGGAGAACCTTGATGGTTTCGAGTGCCTGAATAGAACCAATGATTCCGGGCAGCACGCCAAGTACACCCGCTTCTGCACACGAAGGAGCGAATTCTGCCGGCGGCGGTTCTGGAACCATGTCGCGATACGTAGGCCCACGCAATGGGTGAAACACCGACACCATTCCTTCAAAGCGAAAGATGCTTCCGTGCACAACTGGAATTCCAAGTTTCACGCTGGCATCATTCAACAGATAGCGGCTGGGGAAATTGTCTGCGCCATCAACCACGATGTCGTATTCGCTCATGATTTCCATGATGTTTTCTGCACTCAAACGCATGTCGTAGGTCTTGACAGTGACGTCTGGATTCAGCTTTTCAATTGTCTGGCGCGCTGAATCAACTTTGCGCTGACCAATGCGATCCATGTTGTGCAAAATCTGGCGCTGCAAGTTCGATGCATCAACATCGTCCATATCAACAATGCCAAGCGTTCCAATTCCTGCCGCTGCCAAGTACAAAGCAGCAGGTGATCCGAGACCGCCTGCGCCAAGCATCAGTACTTTTGCACCTAACAGTTTTGCCTGGCCTTCAATGCCTACTTCTGGCAACAACAAATGGCGTTTGTAGCGGTTGCGTTGGTCGGCAGTCAGCGTGACTGGCTGGCGCCATGTACGGCCCTCATCTTTCCATTTGCCGAAACCACCAGCCATTGACAACACATCGCTGTACCCAAGTTCTTGCAGAGTACGAGCGGCGAACGCACTACGCACTCCCCCTGCGCAATACACAACAATTGTCTGATCATGATCTAGCGCGCGTCCTTCGATTTGGGCTTCAAGATGTCCTCGAGGAATGTGCACTGCGTTTTCAAGCGCACCTTCGTCGTATTCATCTGGTTCACGAACATCAAGGACAAAGACATCACCTGCTTGAATACGCGCCTCAGCAGCTGCCGTATCAATTTCGACGATTTGGGATTTGGCGTTAGCCAAGAGGTCACGAAAAGTTGCCATGACCCAAAACCCTACCGACTAAGTCAGGAATCCAGCACTAGCCACCAGAGCTTGCAATATAGGGCTAATGCTGCCCCGCAACAGCACGTGCGCATAGCCGTCCATATGGGTCGTATCGCCATTCACAATGACCACCTTCGCGCCACCAGCCTTGGCCCGTGGCACCACCTGGTTCGCCGGACCAACGGCCAACGTAGAACCCACCGCCAAAAGCACGTCGCACCGCCCTGCTTCATCGAATGCCCTGTCGATCACTTCAGGCACAAGAGCCTGTTCGAACAAAATGGCATCGCTCTTCACCACCCCACCACACAGTTCACAATGTGGGTCTTCCTCTCCAGCAATCACGCGTTCGATGAAATACTTCATTGGTCGACGATCTTTGCAATCCCAACAACGGCCGAACTTTATTGTGCCGTGCACTTCCACAACATTGACCGGCTCGATACCTGAGTCCTGATGCAACCCATCAACATTTTGTGTAATCACTGCAGACAGTTTCCCGGCACGCTGCATGTGAACGAGTGCGCGATGACCATCATTTGGTTGAGCAGTGCCATTGAAGTTTCGCACGCGACCTTCCCAAGCAACTTTCCGTACTTCAGGGTCATTTAAGTAATAACTCAACGTCGAAGTCTTTTCTGCCAAGGGATTACGAACCCACAGCCCGTTCGGACCCCGAAAATCAGGGATGCCTGAATCCGTCGAAATACCAGCTCCGGTAAACGCCACGATTCGTTCTGCGTCTTTTAACCATTGCGAAACCTGCTCAAGGTCGGTAGCAGAGATTTGTTCCTCATTCACTGTCCTTATTCTGCCTGATGCGCACACATAGACAAGTACCAACACGAATTCGAGGAATCATGAAACCATCCACATTGCAGACAAACGGGCAGCTCGAGGTTCGCCCATGGCACGACCCCATTATCGAGACGAGCGGTTTTTCAATTGGCGATCCCTACGTCGAGATGTTCTGGCTCCCTGTCCTCGGACCAACAGCCACATGGCTCTTACGTCGTCTCGCTACTGGTCTTGAACATGAACCGAACGGCTACTCCATTGACATGAATGAACTTGCACGATGCATTGGGGTGGCCTGCACAGAAGGACGCCATAATCCATTTACACGGGCCATGCAACGTTGCATCATGTTTGGAGTCAGTCACCAAATTCCTTCTGCGCTCAATAATGCAATTGCAGTTCGCACTGTCTTGCCGCATATCTCGCAACGCCACCTCATTCGGCTTCCAGAACAACTGCAGAGTCTCCATCATGATTGGTCTGTTATCACCGCATAGAGTTACGGGTATGCCAACTTTCGCACGACTTCGAATTGGTGTTGTCTTTCTCTCACTTGTTGCCGTTTTGTGTGTACCGCCTACAGCGCATGCAACACGCAAAACAAGCAATGTTGTCATTGTCGGTGATTCTGTTGCCAACGTCCTTCGCTGGGCACCCGAATCGATGAAACCTTTATGGAGCAGTCAATACAATGCAATTCTTGAGACATGGGGTTGTCAACAAATAATCGACAAAGGGTGCAGTCCTTCCTCACAACTCAGCGCACTTGACAGAATCGTTAGTCATCGCCGAGACAACATTGATGTATACGTAGTTGCAACGGGCTACAACGACACTGGCAACGCCTATCTCAGTGCCGCCATTAGAAAAGTTGCTCGTGAAGTGAAATCACAGGGAGCCACACTCATCTGGCTCACATACCGCGAAAACGGCAATGTTAAAATCAAGAACAGAATGTTCAATGACATTGTTCGAAAAGAGCAAAAGAAACTGCAAATGGAATTGCTCGACTGGAACAAGATTTCCCGCAGAAATAAGCACTGGTTTTCTGGTGATTCAGTGCATATGAACCGTTTCGGCGGATTGCAGTTGGCTCGCCACATAAAGAAGGCTCTTGATGCCCATTATGGCTACGGCACATCAAGCACAACTTCGACCACGACAACTACAACAACCACGACAATACCGACTCCCGCCACAACTACAGATCCAACTACAACCACCACAGTTGTTGGGTAATAGATTGATTTCGTGAAACTACGCATCTTTACCGAACCACAACAAGGCGCTAGCTACGCCCAACTTCTCGCAGTCGCACAACGCGCTGAACGCCTCGGCTTCGATGCATTCTTTCGTAGTGACCACTACCAAGTGATGGGCGATCATTTCTCAGGCCTTCCCGGACCATCTGATGCATGGATCACGCTTGCCGGCATCGCACGCGAAACGTCGACTATTCGTCTCGGCACTTTGGTGAACTCTGCAACGTTTCGTAACCCAGGAGTACTAGCAATCAGCGTTGCCAATGTTGACGACATGTCGAATGGTCGAGTCGAACTTGGTCTTGGCGCGGGCTGGTACGGAGTTGAACATTCCTCGTACGGCATTCCATTCGCACCATTAGGTGAACGCTTCGACATCTTGACAGAACAGCTCGCAGTGATTACCGGATTATGGAATACCCCTAACGGTGAGCAATTCAATTACTCAGGCAAGCACTACACAATTGCAAACTCCCCTGCCCTACCAAAGCCAGTGCAGTCTCCCCCGCCAATCATCGTTGGTGGAGGTGGACCAAAGCGCACACCCATGTTGGCCGCGCGTTATGCAGCAGAGTTCAACATTCCCTTCTCTGGCATCGAACGATTCTCAGAACAGTGCGAGCGAGTACGCGCTGCATGTACTTCTATTGGGCGCGACCCACAGAGCCTGGTGTATTCATCAGCGCTCGTTGCATGCATCGGAAAGAACGATGCAGATATTGCTCGCCGCGCTGCAGCACTTGGCCGCGAAGTTGAAGAGCTGCGTCTTAATGGATTATGCGGCACGCCGGCTGAAGCCATAGAACGGCTACAACAATGGAACGCTGCAGGAGCTCAACGGATGTACTTACAGTTTCTTGACCTTGCTGATCTTGATCACTTAGATCTTGTTGCCGAAGAAGTAATGCCCTTCGTATAAGACTTAGGAAAAGAGAGCCTCGGGAACCATTCCTCGGTGAGCTGCAAGCAACTCGTCAACCAGTGCCCAAATCTGGTCTAAATCAAGTTCTGCTGCAGTGTGCGGATCAAACATTGCTGCGTGATACACGTGCTCACGTTTCCCAGTCAACGCTGCTTCCACCGTAAGAGACTGAACGTTGATATTGGTTTGCATCAATGCTGCAAGGTGTGGAGGTAATGCCCCAATGTGAGTTGGGGTAATACCGGAAGAGTCGACAACGCATGGAACTTCAACACAGCAATCATCCGGAAGGTTGCTGATGATGCCCCTGTTCGGCACATTGCCATACACGACTCGAGATTGCCCAGTTTCCATACTGTGAATGATGCCGCTGCCGTACTCCATGCTTTGCACAACACGTACGCGTGATTCCGGGTTCTCTAACCGGGTACGCAATGTTTCCCAGCCTTCAATCTGGCGCTCACAGCGCCGTGGGTATTCATCAAGTGGAATTCCAAACTTGTCTAATAAGTCAGAACGTCCACTCTTGATAAACCAGGGCACGTACTCACTGAAATGTTCGCTCGATTCAGTGACGAAATATCCAAGGCGCTTAAACATTTCATATCGCACGGCATCTGATAACCCCTCGAAACCACCATCACTACGCTCTACATCGCCACGAGTTGGCATGGGAAAGACAGATGCCCGCTCTGCAATACGCGGGTACAGATCTACAAGTTCATTTCCTTGTCGCTGCTCAAAATTCAAATAGAAAGCCATGTGATTAATTCCGGCACATCGATACTCAATCGAGTCAGCATCAATCTCTAAGTCTTCAGCCAACTGATGCGCAGTGTGTTGCACGCTGTGGCACAAGCCAATTGTTTTGATTGTAGATGAACGAGAAATTGCCCAACACAACATGCTCATCGGATTCACATAATTCAGCAAAAGAGCATCAGGGCATAGCTCTTCCATATCGCGGCAAATATCAAGGATCACAGGAATAGTGCGAAGGCCTCGCATAATTCCACCAACCCCCAATGTGTCAGCGATTGTCTGTTCCAGTCCGTATTTCTTGGGAATCTCAAAATCAATCACAGTCGATGGCTTGTACCCACCAACTTGAAACATTGTGATGACATAATTCGCACCAGCTAAAGCTGCCCGTCGATCAGTAGTTGCTTCAATCGTGGCCGGCACGCCGAGAGTTTCAACTATCTTGTGCCCAACAATCTCAGAAGTACGCAGTCGTTCTTCATTGATGTCATGCAAGACAATGGTGCTCGACGACAGTTCAGGAAAACTGAGAATGTCGCCCATGAGATTGCGCGCAAATACTGTGCTTCCAGCACCTATGAATACGATGCGTGCCATTCGCCCATGGTAGGCGCCCCGCTAATACCTACAAGACATTTGTGGCAAGAAGAACCACTGAAACGGCACCTATCGCCAGGCGATACCAACCGAATATCCGCAGAGAATGTGACTCTAAGTACCCAACCATCCACTTCACTGCAATGACAGCAGTAAGGAATGCACAGATGAGACCGATTGCCGGGGCAAGTAATCCGAACTGGTCAACCAATTCACTTCCATGTTTTGTTAAGTCGAGTGCAGTCGCAGATGACAATGTGACAAGCCCAAGCAAAAAACTGAACTCGATTGCGGCCGACATCGATAAGCCAACTGCAAGAGCAGCAATAAGCGTGACAAGACTTCTGCTTACTCCTGGCCACAGCGCCAGACTTTGAGCACATCCAATAATGACTGCTGCTCGTATCGACATTTCGTGAAGAGCCACTGTTCCAACTGTTGGTTTCCACACCAGAAGCACCACTCCTCCGACTAGCCACGCAATAGTTACTGGTACTGGGCCGAATAGGGCGCTCTTCATTGCATCCCCAGCAACAACACCAATGAAAGCGGCGGGCAGGAAAGCAACGACTAATCGAATCAGAAAAGCTCGACCATCTGCATCCGCACCAACAAGACCTCGCGCTGCAGACCACACACGATGGCGATACAAAAGCAAGACTGCAAGAATTGCTCCGAATTGAATCGCAATGGAATAGGTATCTGCTGCACTCGATGATCCAGATCCGAATCCGATGAGCTCACCCACTACAAGTAGATGTCCCGTAGACGAGACGGGTAGGAATTCAGTAATTCCTTCAACTATTCCCAGAAGCACCGCTTGAGGAATAGATAAGAGACCAGAGAACATAACTTCCAGTCTGACACTCGACAGATCGAAGAATCAGTCAATCACTGCCCAAAGAGAGCCATTTGCTTGCTGTTCTCAACCGGCTACCCCACATAACTTGACTAAATATGATGATGAGTATCTATGAGGTAATTGGCAGATTAGACAATCCGACTTTTCTTGTCGGCCCAGTACTTATCTCTCAATGGTTTTTTATACAACTTCCCTGTGGGTAGTCGGGGAAACTCTGTAACAAAATCAATCGATCGAGGACACTTCTGTCTGGCCAAATGCTCATTACAAAAATCAATCAACTCGCGTTCAATCGCACCACTTGCCTCTATTCCAGGCATCAGTTGTACGACTCCCTTTACTTCTTCACCTAGGTCAACATTCGGAACACCGAATACTGCAGCGTCTGCAACTTTCGGGTGAGTAATCAACAAGTTCTCACTTTCCTGCGGGTAAATATTGACACCTCCCGAAATAATCATGAATGTCGCACGATCCGTAAGAAATAAATATCCATCTGCGTCGAGATACCCCACGTCCCCCACTGTTGTGAGAACTCCATCTGCAGATGTTGATTCTTTTGTCTTCTCTACGTCATTGAAATAAGAAAAAGCTGTCGCTGCCTTAAACCACAGGGTCCCGGGCTCTCCTTGAGGCAACGGATTCATATCATCGTCCAAGATATGCAACTCACCTATCAGCACCTTGCCCACTGTTCCCACGTGTGCAAGCCACTGCGCGCTATCACATGCTGCAAAACCCAGGCCCTCGGTAGCTCCGTAATACTCCTCGATTATTGGGCCCCACCACTCGATCATTTTTTCTTTCACAGGCACGGGGCATGGAGCAGCTGCATGCACTGCGACCTTCAAGGATGACAGGTCATATTTACGTTGCACTTCTTCTGGCAATTTCAACATTCGGCTAAACATTGTTGGCACCAGTTGGCTATGGGTGATTTTGTATTGCTCGACAAGCTTTAAATACTGTTCCGGATCAAAATTCTCCATCACAACTACAGTGCCACCGCGACGCAAAGTAAGACCGACAGCTGCTTGTGGTGCAGAGTGGTACATCGGTGCCGGTGACAAATACGTCATACCGTCTTCGTATTTCCACAAATTGTCCAGAAAACCCCACAGCGGTAACGGAGAATCTGGTCCACTGTCTGGCATTGGCCGCAAAATTCCCTTTGGGCGCCCAGTTGTTCCAGACGAATACAACATTGCAATGCCTAGGTTTTCATCACTTATCGGAAGCGCTGATTCGTCTTTCACAAAAGATTCATAGTCAACAAACAGCGGGTCATCGTCACCAGCGTCAATCATTACCTGTAGGGAAATATCTGGACATTGTTCTAGCGCTGCAGCTGCGATTTCTCTTTTGGCCTTCGACACGATAAGTACTTGTGATTGGCTGTTCTGAACGATGTAGGCCAATTCATCCGCAGTCAGATAGGAATTTATTGGCGTGAAATACAAACCTGATCTTTCTCCAGCCGCACAGATTTCTAAAAACTTATTGTTATTTTCCATGAATAGAGCAAAGTGATCACCTTTTCCCAGCCCATGACGACGAAGGGCGTGTGCGAGTCGATTAGCCCCCGCCTCATGCTCAGCGTGTGTGATGATCTGCCCCGTTGAAGCCATGACAATGGCAGGCCTATCTGGATGTTGTTGTGCTGTAATACGTGAAAACATTTATCCCCCCGCGTATAAATGTACAACAGAAAAAATGTCAAATTTCAATGGATACTTAATGCTCGCACAACATTTAACAATGGCGTGATATCAACGTCGGCTCCGCTGCCCTTGCCGTCATTCTCGCCGTGTCCAAACGGATTATCAAGATCGCGCACCAGTAGCCATAAGTAGGCGTAGGCAAGACTAAGAACTGAAGGCGCAATCCACGACATGATTGGCGATGGAAAACTGACGATAGCAAGAGACCCCTGTAGTACGAGGACCAATATTGTCATCAAGACATAACCCGATTGCACAAATGAGGTATTGCGAACTACTGCAACTCTGTTCAAGGTTGCATTTATCTCGCCATTGAGCACCATCAAACGCCCAACATAATGCGACGCCATTCCTGCTTTTTCGAGATCCACAATCAGCGCGGGAAAATCTGACAGAGATGCCCACATTTCTTCTTCTGAATTAGTTCCGACAAACCAACCTGCAATCGCATTCGCAACCTTTGAAATACGTGCATTGATGACCGATGCATCGAGATCTTTTGCCAATAAACCAGATTGTGCCGTGGAACGAAATCCCGTGAGAGCAACTGCAACAGATGCGGGCAGTTTCTCTGATTCTTTGTAATCGCCAAGAACTCCACCAAGCATGAAACCCAGAATCAAGGTCACGCCTGTGATGACAGAGCCGATTTCGCCAAACGTGGCCACTTCGCCGATATCGAACACTTCCTGCAAGACATATCGAAGAACCAAGACTGCGAAAACTGCCGGCAGAGCCAACAGTGCTAGGCGAAATCGATTCAATAAATTCTGAAGTGGTCTAGTTTCAATCACCTAAAAAACTAGTTCATCAATTGGCAGCCCCAACGGGATTCGAACCCGTGCCGCCACCTTGAGAGGGTGGTGTCCTAGGCCACTAGACGATGGGGCCAAGTAGCGATAGAACTCTACCGAGCGAGCCTCAGTTTGGGAACGCTCTCTACAACAGTCGAATTCGCAGATTTATCCAAATGATGGTCCCCGCTAGCCTTTGCAGGATGATGGTTAACGGTTATTCCATTGAGGCAGGGGCCGATTTAGCTGGGGCTGACCTTTCCCATGCTGATTTGACAGAAGCGTACTTAAAAGACGCAAATCTGACAGGTGCGAATCTGACAGGTGCAAATCTCTCCGGCGCAACTTTGTTTCGCGCAAATCTCTCGGGTGCAAATCTGACAGGTGCAAATCTGTTTCGCTCGATGTCCGGAATTGCAGACCTTTCGGGTGCGAATTTAACCAACGCCAATTTATTTGGAGCGATGCTCTACCGATCAGATTTTCAACATGCAATTCTGTGTGGCGCAAACCTTTGCGGTGCGAACATGTCGGGCGTATGGCTGTCATACGCTGATTTAAGCGATGCAAATCTGACAGGAACTGATTTGTCATTGTCACATTTGCAAAACGCAAACTTGACAGGAGCAAACCTCACAGGCACAGACCTATTCTGTTCAAATTTGACGGGTTCAGATCTGACAAACACAATCCAGTCAGGCACAATCTTGAACGGCGCCACAATGCCTGACGGATCAGTCAACAACTAGCAACCGGGATTATTGGCGAGGATCAAAAGTTTACTTCTATTTGTCTTTTTTGCTCTCGGCTAAATGTTTGACGACTAAGTAGGCGCCAAATGCGACAAGACCATACGTGATGTAGAAAAGCATGTCTTCAATTCCGATCATTTAACAATTCCCCCTATTCACATTCTCTTATTGAGGTTCGCGGGGAAGGCCAAGTACGCGTTCACCCAAAATGTTGTGCTGGATCTCATCGGTTCCACCTGCGATTGATTGCCCAGGGACAGATACAAGAACTTCTGCCACCATGCCATCGGCTGGTGAAGCTGGGCCCATCAACATTCCGTCTGCACCGGCAATGTGTCCGTGTGCAAGAGATGCGAGGCGCGCAATTGTGCTCATTGCCAATTTGCCGACTGATCCTTCAGCCCCGGGTGGTTTGCCCAATTCGCGAGCTGCTCGTGCACGATCTGCAGTCCATCCGCTGACCTTTTGCATTGCGAGAATGCGAGCAACATCTTGACGCAACATTGGGTCGGTATTGAGGCTGCGTTCCGTGAGCTGAGGAACAAGAAGGTCAACTCGGCCTGCACGTTGCGGATACCACTTGTAGGTCTCCATGTATTCGGTGTATTCGATGAGTGCTTCTTGCACTACGCGCCCACCTGTATCTACTTTGGGTCGCGACACAATATTGCCAAAGCGTCGTTCGTGCGCAAGGGTTGCCAATGCAACAGTCCAACCTGCATTCACATCACCCACCACAAAATCTTTTGGAAGTCGTGCATCAGTCATAAACACTTCATTGAATGACGAGTGATAATTCATTTGCGCAAGTGGTCGAACCATGACACCCTCTTGCTTCATTGGCAAAACAAAGTATGTGATGCCGTGATGTTTTGAGACTGATGAATCTGTGCGCGCAAGCAAGATTCCGTAATCGGCATGATGTGCACTGGTATTCCACACCTTTTGGCCATTGATGATCCATTCATCACCATCAAGAGTTGCTTTGGCTGAAAGGCCGGCCAAGTCAGAACCTGCACCAGGTTCACTAAACAATTGGCACCATGAATATTCGCCTGTGAGAGTGGGACGCAGAAACCGTGACTTCATATCTACTGAGCCATTTTCAAGAATCGTGGGAGCGGCCAACGACATACCAACACCGGTAGGTAAACCAGGTGCGCCGATTGCATTCAGTGCTAGCGACACAGTGCGCTCGCTCCATGCGGGAAGACCTTTGCCCATCCATTGCGTTGGCCAATGCGGAACTGCCCAACCCGAGTCAACGAGACGTTCGCGCCATTCGCGCAAGGACAGTTCAGGATTCCAGTTCTTGTGTAACCATTCAGTGCATTGTTCATGCACAGAGTCGGGATTGAGATCAACCGACATCGCGCTACTTACAAACCGGACGGATCAATTGCCATGCCAAAACGCAACTTGTTGTTGGCATGTCCGAGATGTTGCAAAGAGAACGCAGCACGAAATGCGTTGTATTGCCCTTGCGCTTCCAGTGTTTGATTCACAGATTCTTTGGCAAGCTTCAAAGCAAAGCCAGGTTTCGTTGCAATCTTTGCGGCCATCGCCATTGTGGCTGAGTCAAGCTCTGCTGCCGGCACCACTCTGTTGATCATGCCCGCATCCATTGCTTCTTGAGCCGTGAAGGTGTCGCCCGTGAAGAGAAGTTCTTTTGCTTTACGAGCACCAAATTCCCAGGGGTGAGCAAAATACTCGACACCGTTGACTCCGAAAGCAACAACTGGGTCTGAGAACGTTGCATCGTCTGCAGCAATGATGATGTCGGCAACCCACAACAACATAAGCCCGCCAGCGATAGTCATTCCTTGCGCAGCTGCTATGACCGGCTTTGGAATATTGCGCCAACGCCAACACATGTTGAAGTACACCTCTTCCTCATGCGCCATCATTCCTTCTTGGCCTTCACCAGTGAAACCTGATTGTGGAAACACTTGCGGGAAATCAAGATGGTTCGATTTGTCACGCAAATCATGCCCGGCAGAGAAATGCTTTCCTTCAGCGCGAAGCACAATGACCTTGACATTGGAATCACGGGCCGCTGCGTCGTAACACGCGTTGAGCTCGTATGTCATCTGATTGTTCTGCGCATTGCGCTTGCTGTCACGATTCAGCGAAATAACGGCGATGCCTTGATCGCCCGGTTGTTGAACACGGTAAGAAACCGTTTCAAGGGAGTTGATATCAACGTCCATTTGGTTGGGGAACAAGGACTCGAACCCTGAATAACAGTTCCAGAAACTGCTGTGTTGCCAATTACACCATTCCCCAGTGCATTCATCAGTTTAGCGGTGACTCACCATGACCACCACCGTGGACCTAGCCCGTGATATCGAACAAAGTGCCAAAACCAATGATTCGGCCGAGGGAAACACCAGCAATTTCACGAATCAGTTTCCATTTTTCAGAGGAGCCAGAAAGGACCCCGTCAGGCGAAGCCGAACTATGGGAACGAAAGCCCAACTCTTCCAGCGACAATGCGGCGCGCTGCACATGCCACGAGCTGCTGACTACAACCACAGAATCAACGTCTGCTTCATTCAATAGCGGGGCCAAGTTCTCAATAGATTCCCATGTGGAACTACCAGCTGATTCAACAACGATGTCAGCTACTGGCACTCCCCTGTCGGTCAGCCATCGTCGCGACGTATCACCTTCAGTAAAACGATCTCCCGGCCGTTTTCCACCAGTCACTGCAATAACAGGAGCCTGCTTTCGTTTCCATAGGTCAAGCGCTTGTTGTAATCGCGATGCAAGTAACGGCGACGGCACGCCGTCATATTGAGCCGCTCCCATGACAACTATCGCATCAACTTTTCTTTCGTACTGATGCGTGCCAGCCCAAGTAAGTGACACTGCAGCAATTCCCACATACGAAACAAGAGCGAGACACACTCCCAAAGTGAGGACTATTGCAGAACGCACAAAAGCGCGCATATCAGAAATTATCCCAGCCGTGCAATGCCGGCAGTAAGGCGACGAATCGTTTCCTCGCGCCCAAGAATCTCAAGACTCTCAAACAAAGGGGGGCCAACTGTTCGTCCGGTAATTGCAACACGAATCGGCGCTTGCGTCTTACCTAACTTCAAACCGTTGGCTTCCGTCCATGTTTCAAGAATTCCCTTCAAACTGTCGTGGTTCCATTCGGCAGATGCGATTGCTGCAGTGAAGTCCGCGAGAACTGTGCGAGCAAAATCTGCACTCATTGTTTTATTCCATGCGTCGTCATCAATTGCAGGGTTCTCCAGGAACAAGAAATCAACCATTGCAGGTATCTCTGACAACGTAACAACTCGAGTTTGAACAAGTGGGGCTGCTTGCACGAAGACGCCTGCACTAAAACGATCTGCTGGCCATGCTTCAGTGGATGCCAGCACAGGAGATGCTGCCTGAATGAATTCATCTAACGACATGGCGCGAATGTAATCACCATTGAATGAAGACAATTTCTTGATGTCAAAGAACGCTGGTGAGTGATTGACATCTTCCAAACGGAACTCTTCCACCATTGAAGACCAGTGAACAATTTCAGTATCGCCAGCTGGAGCCCACCCAAGCGTCATGAGGTAGTTGATCATTGCATTGGGAAGAATTCCCTCTTCGCGATACTGCTCGAGAGCAACTTTGTCGCGGCGCTTAGAAAGCTTTTTGCGTTGTTCGTTAACAAGCACTGGAACGTGTGCCCAAATTGGCGGCGTTGCGCCCAGTGCTTCCCACAACATTTGTTGCTTCGGCGTATTCGGTAAATGCTCTTCTGCACGCACGACGTGTGTAATGCGCATCTCAATGTCATCAACCACGTTGGCGAGCAAGAACATGGGGCTCCCGTTACTGCGCAACAATACGAAGTCTTCGATGGTGTCGTTGGCGAATTCCACTTCACCACGAACAAGGTCGGAAACGATGGTTGCCCCTTCCGGTACACGAAACCGCAATACGTGCCCGGGGCCACCAGCAAGCCCGCGGTCACGTGAGTAACCGTCATAGCCCTGCTTGCCTGATGTCTTTGCGCGTTCTTGAATTTGGTCAGCCGTTAGGTCGCACCAGTAGGCCTTACCTGCAGCGTGCAGTTTCATAGCAGCAGCAATATGAAGCTCTGCGTTCTGTGACTGGAAGTACGGACCTTCGAAACGTGGCGACTGTGAATCAATTCCTAGCCACGACAGAGCATCAATGATGCCTTGGGTCCATTCAGGACTATTGCGTGATTCGTCAGTGTCTTCAATTCGCAAAACAAACGTTCCGCCCGTACGTAACGCAAGTGCCCAGTTGTAGAGAGCGGTGCGGGCTCCCCCGACGTGGAAAAAACCAGTTGGTGATGGAGCAAAGCGATAGCGAGGAGAATCAGACATGACTCTGCAAGGTTAGTGGCACAGCGATTGAACGACAGTCAACGGTAGTTTGAAGAGATGGACGGTTTCACAGAGACAGAACAACTCAATGTGCTCGGAGAGCGCTTACGCACTTGCTGCACATCACCGGTAACAGGCTTTTATCGCACTGGCTGCTGTGAAGTCGGTGGTGACGATGTTGGGGTTCATGCCGTGTGCGCCATCATGACCGATGAGTTCCTTGAGTTCTCGAAGGCTGCGGGTAACGACCTCTCCACTCCAATGCCCCAGTACGGATTTGCGGGCCTCAAGGCCGGCGATCAGTGGTGCTTGTGTGCACCGCGATGGCAGGAAGCTTTTGAAGAAGGTAAAGCACCGCAAGTGAAACTGCACTCAACGCACATGGCAGCCACAGAGTTCTGTGATGTTGAAGGGCTTCGTGCCCACGCGATTGACCTTTAGCGCGACAACGTGTCGTGAGTGAAACTCATCAGCAAATCACCGTCGCCGGTGATTGATGAACTCAAGCCATGAACAACAGGAAGAAGTTGTTCGCAAAAAAACCGTGCTGTGGCAACTTTTGCAGAAATGTCATCAGCTGACATTTCTGAGTGAACCGCTAAATGTGCAGATCTCGCCATGACATAGCCACCAACCAATGTTGATAGTTGAGTGAGGTACGGCGTAGCGCCAGACAACACAGCAACTTGGTTCGTGCCGTTCTGCTGTAACCATTGCGTAGTACCACGTACAGACTTCAACGCTGACTGCAATGCGGATGCGAGAGACTCAAGCTCGGGATGTTTGATGAGTTTGGCATCTAATGCATCGATCTCATCAAGCAAGCCTCCGAGAACTGCGCCACCTTTGAGTCCCATTTTGCGACCAACTAAGTCCATTGCTTGAATGCCGTTTGTGCCTTCATAAATGGTGGTGATGCGAGCATCGCGATAATGCTGTGCGACACCAGTCTCTTCAATGAATCCCATGCCGCCATGAATTTGAATTGCGATACCCGTGAGGGCAACACCCATGTCAGTACCCCAGCCCTTAGACAGTGGTGTTAACAATGCGGCCAAGTCAGAAGCTTTTTCACGTTCTGCTGCATCAGGATGATGTGCAGCAACATCAATGCACGCAGCATTCCAATACAACAAACGACGAAGGGCTTCAATCGTTGATTTCATTGTGACAAGCATTCGCTTCACGTCTGGGTGATCAATGATGGAAGATGCTTCACCAGCTGGTGCCCCAGGTGCACGACCTTGATGACGAAGAACTGAATACTCAAGAGATTGTTGATACGCACGTTCTGCAAGCGCCAGACCTTCAAGACCCACAGAGAGACGTGCTTGGTTCATCATGGTGAACATGTATTGCATGCCATGGTTCTCTTCACCAATGAGATACCCAATGGCGCCGTCATTGTCACCAAACGACAACACACAAGTAGGGCTTGCTTTGATGCCTAGTTTGTGTTCGATAGAAACACACGACACATCGTTCTTTGCACCAAGAGAACCGTCAGCACCCACAAGGTACTTCGGAACAATGAAGCATGAAATACCTTTAGTTCCGGCTGGAGCATCTGGCGTACGCGCCAGCACCAAGTGAATGATGTTGTCTGCCATGTCATGTTCACCAAAGGTGATATAGATCTTGGTGCCGTAAATGCGATACGTGCCATCTGCCTGGGGCACAGCTTTCGTGCGAACTGAACCGACGTCACTTCCCGCATCTGGCTCGGTGAGATTCATGGTGCCAGTCCACTCGCCCGTAATCATCTTTGGCAGGTACGTCATTTTTTGAATCTCGTCACCGTGATGACGAATGGCATCAATTGCACCCTGCGTCAACAATGGCGCCATGCTGAGTGCCATATTTGCCGAGTTCATCATCTCTTGAATTGCGATACCGACAACAAAGGGGAACCCTCCACCACCAAAACCAGTATCAAAAGAAACAGCGCCCCAACCAGCTTCAACATAGGCGTGATACGCCTCAATGAAGCCTTGTGGTGTCGAGACTGTTCCGTCAGCGTTTCGCTTAGCGCCTTCGTTGTCTCCTGATTTATTCAGCGGAGCAAAGATGTCGGTCATGAAGCGCCCTGCTTCAGCGAGCAGGTCTGAAACCATACTGTGGTCAGCTTCACCAAAGTGGTCGTACTTCATGATTGAAGGAAGATCAACAAAAGAGTTGAGTGAAAACTCGATGTCTGACAGTGGAGCTGAGTAAATGGTCATGCGGAAAAACCTGTGAGTGAACGCCAGTGCGTGGAAAATTGAGTCACCACATCTGTTGGCGACATTCTCAGGGTTTCATTCGGAGCCATGTCAGCAATTGCGCGGCCCTCTTTGTAATGATGAGCAGCGTTGCCCACACCAACGAATAACTCACGACGCACCGCAACCAAATCAGCTGGCGGAGCATCAGACAGATAGCCCCACATACCTAGTGCAACGTTCAAGTCATGCACCACTGGCGCGCGACCAAATAGTGAGGCACGTCGCAAAGCAATAAGTGAACAACCACGCAATACGTCGTCCATGTCTTCACCTGGCGCTAAACGAACTCGAGCACGTGCACGCTTGGCCAAACCAATGATGTATCCCTGATCAGGACCTTGGTACCCAAGGCGCTCGCCTTCAGGCTGGCGTCCCTGAATTTCACCAGGACGACCTAGCGACCACGATTCAGGAACTGAATCGGGAGACTCGTAGTAGCGAACCGGTTCAACCGGAGGAACTGGAGAAAAGCGGGGAGCTGACATGCACTAAAACTCTACGCCGAAGCGTGGAGTAGTCCATAGATCAATGACTCTTCAAGGGCATTCCAGGAGGCTTCGATGATATTTGCTGAGACTCCGATGGTGGTCCATGACCTATCGCCGTTTGTGGCGTCAAGTAGAACCCGGGTGATTGCTCCAGTAGCTGTTGCACCATCCAGAATTCGTACCTTGTAGTCAACGAGGTGCACTTTGGCCAGTTCCGGATAATGCGGCAACAACGAAGCACGTAACGCAGCGTCGATCGCGTTCACCGGACCATTACCTTCAGCCGTGTGTACGAAGCTCTTATCTCCGACCCGCACCTTGACCGTTGCTTCGGTTGTGAATTCGCCATTCTCTGCTTCATCCGTGATGACACGCATGGTTTCAACATGGAATGCATCATGCTTCCATCCGCTTGCGCGACGCATCAGTAGTTCAAGTGATGCATCAGCAGCTTCGAAGTGATAGCCCTCGTGCTCTAGGCGCTTCAGGTCTTCAATGACTGAACCAATGGCGGCTCCGTCCATCTTCAAACCAAGCTCTTCAGCCTTTACCTCGATAGTGGCACGGCCCGCCATTTCACTGACAACAAAACGAGTTCCGTTTCCTACGACTACCGGGTCAATGTGCTCGTATGCGTCTTTCGCACGCTTGATAGCCGACACGTGCAAACCTGCCTTATGCGCAAATGCAGATGAACCAACATACGGAGCCTGTGGGTTTAGAGGGCGGTTCAGTACTTCAGCTACATGATTGCTAACGGCGGTCAGTCGATCAAGGTTGCCTTCTGGCAAGCAGCGAAAGCCCATCTTCAATTCAAGGTTTGGAATAACAGTGGTGAGGTTGGTGTTACCAGTGCGCTCCCCCAACCCGTTCAATGTGCCCTGTACGTGGCGAACACCAGCCATTACAGCTGCCATTGAGTTAGCAACGGCACATCCGGTGTCGTCATGACAATGAATACCCAATGTTGCGTCGTTGCCGACGAATGCTTTCACCTTTGCAACAATCTCTGCGATTTCATGAGGCAACGAGCCACCATTGGTATCGCACATCACTAAGTGAGTTGCACCCTTCATTACTGCAGCGCCAACAACGCGCATTGCGAATTCTGGATTGTTCTTGTAGCCGTCGAAGAAATGCTCGAGGTCAACCATTACTTGACGACCATTGCCAGTCAAGAACTCAACTGAATCAGCAACCATCAGTTCGCCTTCATCAAGAGTTGTCTGCAACGCCTCCGTGACGTGATAATCCCATGACTTCGCAACGATGCACACTGCAGACGTATTGGCCTCAAGCAGGTTGCGCAATGTTGCATCATCGTCAACTTTGCCCTTTGGACGACGCGTTGAACCGAATGCCACCAAGGTTGAATGCTTCAACTTCAATTCCGTAGCTGCGCGAGCAAAGAACTCGATGTCCTTCGGGTTGGCTCCTGGCCATCCGCCTTCAATGAACTGCACGCCGAGGTAATCAAGTTGTTCAGCGATGCGAAGTTTGTCTTCGACAGTTGCCGATACACCTTCTACTTGCATGCCGTCACGCAATGTGGTGTCAAAAGCTTCGACTAGTTCTTTGGTGTGTTGTGTGTTCATGAGAGTGTTCTTCTTTGGGGTCGTCTGGTTCAAAATTTTGGGAATGAAAAAGCCGCCCTAAAGGCGGCTGAAACGCGCACGTCGGAGACCGGCGTGCGCTAACGAATAATGATGATCGCGACAGCGATGCCGACAGGGCGGCGAGAAGTGCTGGCGATTGACATGAACACAGTCTTGCGCCTCCCTAGGCCATTCGTCAACCCCCTGGCCCAACTTATTGACGGGTCCGTATTGGGGGCCTTGGCCTCAGTGCCGTTTTGTCAGTTGTCGCCATATGCGCTGGGCGGCGCGGGAATTCATAAATGGGCGAACCGAGCGGTACACCCGACCAGGCACGACCACAATTTTCTTGCGGCGTAGGCCCTTTATTCCTGCCTGCACCACCGTGTCTGATGAGATCCACATCCACCCTGGAACCTGCTTTTCAAGATGTGACAAACCGGCTCGTTCATGCAAATTGGTGTGCACATAGCCGGGACACAATACGCATACACGAACACCGAATCGTTCGGTTTCAGCAGCCAAGCTCCGTCCATAGGCGGTGACGAACGATTTGGATGCTGCATACATGGCTGAATTCGGCATCGTGATCAACGAAGCAATGCTGGACACGATCAGAATGTCTCCTGACCCTCGTTGTGTCATTGCGGGAACAAGTCCTTCAAGCAACTGAGCAACTCCGACACCAAGCAAATAACTCATCTGCTCAAGTTGAGCCCATTCACGCGTACCTACTCGCCCCGCAACAGTGACTCCGGCATTAGCAACGACAACATCGGGCCGCGGGCACAATTCCAAAACACTTGCAACGCCGTCTGACTCCGACAAATCTGCAATACAAATCTTGCAGCTTGCACCAATAGCGACTACTTCGTCGCGTACTACATTGAGTTGCTCAACGTCACGACCGACAAGGACAAGATCAAATCCTGTTGCTGCGTAGTACTGGGCAAACGCTTTCCCAATGCCTGATGATGCACCGGTAATCAGCGCAGTGTGACGAGACACGTCAGGACTACTTAGTCCGGTCTTGGTACTCTTTCAATGAGGCCATACCGAACAGGGTTGCACCAGTGAACACAATGACGAAAATCACTGCTCCAAACGAAAAAAGAGTTGCTTCAGACATTTACGATTCCTTTTTCCCAGCAAGAAGAAAAGCACCAAGCGCCAGAATTGATGGCACCCAGACTCCTACATAAATTCCGTTGAGTTTGTCAGTCTGTTCATTACCAGCGAAATACAAAGAGATGCTCAATGCAAGGCTTGCTGCGGCAGAAACGAGTACTGAGGCTTGGAGAATTACTTTTGGTTTCATAGGCGAACCTTACTCTTTAATACTGAAAAAGGCGGGCATGATCACTCAAGATCATGCCCGCCTTTTCAATGTGAACTAACTAGTGCGAGTCCCCGGAACGGGCCTTCGCAATGTTCAGAATCATTAAGCCGAATAGCGCCTTTGCCGTGATGTCGGCGAAGGTGTACGCAACTTGACGAGCTGTTTCAGCGCCTTCGTTTGTGGCCTCGAATATGACTGGGAACAGATATCCGATTGGGTATACCAACCAAGTCAACAACAGGATTGTTGTTGCACTCTTGATAGCTGCACTAACAGCACCGGTTTCGCGGCTTCCAGCTGCTTTCAATTCTTTTGACAGTGTCATAAGAATGTAGATGAATGGCAACATTGACAACACCCAGAATGTCCACTTTGTGCTGTCGCTTGATGAAGTTTCACCTGGGTATCCAAGTCCAATCATCAGAACAGTTGCCGGCACAAGAGTTGTCATCAACTTCTTGCGACGATCGGCAGTTACTCCGAGGACGATTAATAGCTCAATAACAAGCAGTGGCACCGTAATGAGCCAGTCCGCATAGCGGTACCCCTCATTAACTGTTCCTTCTGCCCATCCACTCCACATTCTGTAGTAGTGATAACCAGCGATTCCCACAACAACTGCAGATACTGCTACGCCGCTCTGGTACTGCTTTGAAACACTCTTGATTTGAGTCAAGAAGTAAACAAACGCGCCCAACATAACTGCCGTTCCAAACGACAAAGCGTTGTAGACGAGTTGGTTGAGATCCGGGTCACTTAGAACCGTTTTCATTTCCATTTTCCCCCCTTAAAAGGAATGTTCAGAAGTCCAACTTCTGCACAAAATGAAAAATAACACATTTGTAGGCATGCCTAATGCTTTTGAATTTGCCTATTTTGGGCCGATTTAGGCCGATTTGAGCCAATTTAGGCCAGTTCGCACCAGTGTTTGTAGTGAGGCACCTGGCCACGGACTGCCTTTGCATAGAGCTCGGCAATTGCAGTAGTAATTGGCCCTGGGCATGGCACGTCGCGGTCATCGACCGAGTTGATGGCACTGACTTCAGCAGCTGTTCCACAGCAGAAAATCTCTTCAGCGATATAGAGGTCTGAGCGGACAATGTTCTCCACCCGCATTTCATAACCAAGTTCGGCTGCAATCTGAGCAACGCAATTCTGCGTGATGCCTTCAAGAGCGCCAGCGGAAAGTGGTGGGGTCAGGATGACGCCATTGCGCACAACGAAGATGTTTTCTCCGGTGCACTCACTAACAAAACCTTGCGGGTTCAACATGATTGCTTCGTCATAGCCGGCCTTCAAGGCTTCTACTTTGGCGAGTGACGAGTTCACGTAGTTACCAACAGTTTTTGCGGCAGGTGGCATGGTGTTGTGATCAAGACGTGTCCACGACGAAATCTTCATACGAACACCTTTTGTTAAGGCATCTTCACCCAAGTATGCACCCCACGGCCAACACGCAATTGCAACGTCAACAACACACGGCAATGGGTTAAGGCCCATCTCGCCGTATCCGTAATACGCAAGTGGACGCACATAGCAAGAAGGAAGTCCCGTTGAACGAACTACTTCTTTAGTAGCAGCAATCAATTGCTCTGGTGTGTAAGGAATTTCCATTCCAAGAATTTTCGCGCTCTTGAATAAACGATTGATGTGCTCAGTTAGGCGGAATACTGCAGGACCTTCAGACGTTTCATAGGCACGAATACCTTCGAACACGCCAGTGCCGTAGTGAAGGGTGTGCGTCAGAACATGCACTTGGGCTTTGTCCCAATCGACAAGTGTTCCGTTCATCCAGATTTTCGGTGTTGGTACGAGAGTAGGCATATTGCTCCTAAGTGATGTGGTGAAAGATTACTTGCCTGCAACGATTGCTGCGATGGCATTTCCAATGTCGACGGTTGAGCCTGTTGGTGCAGTGTCACATGCTGCACGAATGCGATCAGCAGCCGCTGATTCATTCAGGAAATCAAGCATGAGTGCTGCAGACAGAATTGCAGCTGTGGGGTTTGCCATGCCTGTGCCCACGATGTCTGGCGCTGACCCATGGGACGGTTCAAACATTGATGGGCCTGTACGGGCAGGGTTCAGGTTGGCAGATGATGCAAGACCAATGCCGCCACTAACCGCGCCACCGAGGTCTGTGAGGATGTCGCCGAACAAATTGTCAGTCACGATGACGTCGTAGCGGTGTGGATCTTCAACGAAGTAAATACACGCAGCATCAACATGGTTGTATGCAGTACCCACTTGAGGAAACTGCGCTGCAACGTCATTGAATGCACGTTGCCATAAATCGCCAGCAAATGTAAGCACGTTTGTTTTGTGTACCAAAGTGACATGCTTACGTTCGCGTTTTGCAGCAAGTTCGAATGCGTACCGAATGCAACGCTCTACGCCATGGCGAGTATTGACGCTTCCCTGTGTTGCGATTTCATGTGGAGTGCCCCGACGCAAAACGCCACCTTCGCCGACATATGGCCCTTCAGTGTTTTCACGAATGACAACAAAGTCATGTGGAGTCACGTGGCCAGGTGCGGTGCCCACAAACGGGCGCTGGTTGACATAGAGGTCAAGATCAAAACGCATCTTCAGCAGAAGCCCGCGCTCGATGATGCCGGGAGGGACGTCTGGCGTGCCGACAGCCCCCAACAAAATGGCATCAAAACCGCGCAGCTGATTCAATGCTTCGTCCGACAAGATCTCACCGTCGCGCAGGTAGCGCATGCCGCCCAAGTCGAAGTCAGTTGTGTCAATTGCCACCCCTGTGGCGCGCACCACTTTCACGGCCTCAGCCGTGACTTCGGGACCAATTCCGTCTCCGCCAATGAGTGCGATGCGATGTGCCATAAGGAGACCATCGTAGAAGGCACGGGTAGCCTTCTCCTCATGGCAAAGCACCTCCTCTCTAAAGCGACATATGCCCGGCTCGAGGCCGAAATAGCCCACCTTGAACATGACGTCCTGCCAGAAGTGGCTGACAAGATTGGTCGAGCCCGCGAAATGGGCGACCTCAAGGAAAATGGCGACTATCACGCCGCCAAAGACGAGTACGGCATGTTTAATGACCGAAAGAACCTTCTGTTGTCCATTCTGGAGGATTCTGAACTTGCTACTCCCCCCGCTGATGGCGAAGTGGGTGTCCTTTCCACTGTCACCATTTTGTTTGCTGGCGACGATGCAGACGACGCCGAGACGTACCTCATTGGGCATATCGAAGAAAAGCGCACAGAGCAGGGCATCGAAGTGATGAGTCCGGTCTCTCCTATCGGTTCTGCATTATTGGGCCATAAAGAAGGTGACCTTGTCAGCATCACTCTTGAGAATGGCGCGAAGATTTCCGTCACCGTCGTGAAGGTTGCCAACTGAGCGATCATTCCATTCCATCTTTGCCCCCCGGCAATTCGTTGTCGCTTCCCGGTCGAGGCACCACGTTCTATCGCGAGATAGTTGGTCCAGTCGCTGCACCCACCGTTGTGCTGTTGCACGGATGGACAGCTACTGCTGATCTGAATTTCTACATGTGTTACGAAGAACTAGGTAAACACTTTCGTGTCATTGCACTTGATCATCGTGGCCATGGTCGAGGCATCAGGTCTTCGCAGTCGTTTCGTCTTTCCGACTGCGCGGATGATGTCGCAGCGTTGATGGATCAATTAGGTATTGCAACTTTCATTCCAGTCGGGTACTCAATGGGTGGCACCATCGCACAACTCATGTGGAAACGTCACGAGCATCGCGTGCGTGGTTTAGTTCTTGCAGCAACTGCAGGACATTGGGTTACCTCGCCTCAAGAACGCTTTATGTTCTCCTTGCTCACTGGAATTGGTGGCCTGGCTCGCATCACGCCGCCATCAATTCAACAAGCAATCAGCGAGCGCATGTACTTGTCTCGAAAGACCATGACATGGGAACCATGGGCCGCTCAACAGATTGCAAGCCATCATTGGCGCAGCATTCTTGAAGCTGGCTCGGCACTTGGTCATTTTGATTCTAGAAATTGGCTTTCACAGATTGATGTGCCCACATCGGTTGTCATCACAACTGAAGATCAAGTCGTAGCACCGCGCCGCCAACGAACACTCGCAAGTCTGATTCCCGATACACATGTTTTTGAGATTGCTGGCAACCACGATGCGGTCTACGCACGCTCCTCTGAATTTGTACCGTTACTAGTCAACGCCTGCCTTGCAGTTCATCATGATGCACTCAACAAATCGGGAATTCTGGGAGAAGTATGAGTTCAAAGGCAATTCAACTTCGCTCTCGCTGGCGGCGCAATAGTCGCCTACTTCGTCTTGGTGCCCGCGTGGGTCTCGGACATGCTGGAACATCGGCTCGAAAAGTGTTCGCTGGCGCAGAACGCAAAGAACAGTTGTCACGTTCACGGGAACTGAAATCAGCGCAACAAGTCGCAGACGAACTGGGCAACATGAAAGGCGCACTCATGAAGGTGGGCCAAATGGCCAGCTACCTTGACGATGGACTTCCAGAACCGATGCGCGTGGCCTTGTCGCAATTGCAATCAAATGCCCCACCAATGGCTGTGGAATTAGTTCACATTGAAATCGAACGCGAACTGGGTCGCTCAATAAAGGACATCTTTGTTGAGTTTGATGACGAGCCAATCGCGTCAGCATCTATTGGACAAGTTCACCGTGCAATCATTCGCCTTGCCGACGGCACCGAGAAAGCAGTTGCCGTGAAGGTGCAATACCCCGGAGTCGGCGAAGCAATCGATTCTGACTTGCGTACGGCCGATTTGTTGGGCGCAATGCTCGCATTCGGATTCAAGTCTTTGAACCCTGAAGACATGGTGGCTGAAATCAAGGACCGCCTACGTGAAGAACTTGACTACAAAAACGAAGCTGCAAACCAGCAGATGTTTGTGGACTTTTACAGGAACCACCCGTTCATTCATGTTCCCGAAGTTCTGCATGAGTATTCCACCAAGAACATTCTCATCACCGAGTTAGTAACGGGGCACACGTTTGCCGAGGTGTGTGAATGGTCACAAGAACAACGCGATATGGCAGGCGAAGCAATCTTTCGTTTTGTCTTTCGCAGTTTGTATCGCTTCCGCGCCTTCAATGGCGACCCGCACCCGGGCAATTACATCTTTCACGGAGACGGCAGAGTTACTTTCCTCGACTTTGGCCTCATCAAACATTTCACTCAGGATGAAATGTTGATGTTCCAATCAATGGTGAAAGCAGCAGTTATTGATGACGACATGGACGTGTATCGACGTGTCATCGAAGACGCCGGCATGTTGCAACTTGATGCGCCATTCACCACAGAGGAATGTGGCGAATACTTCTCGCACTTCTATGAACCAGTGAGAGAATCACGTGTTATGGAATGGTCTGGCGCCTATGCAACTTCTATCGTGCGTCACACATTTGACCGCACGTCAGCAATTGCTCAATACGCAACAGTGCCAAAGTCATTCGTGTTCATCCAACGCATCAACCTGGGCTTATACGCACTCCTTGGCCAACTGCGTTCCAGCGGCAACTACCGACGCATCTCTGAAGAACTCTGGCCCATGACCAATGCCACAGCCTCTACCCCAATGGGTGAAGCTGAGGCCAAGTGGCTTGCATCGCGCGACTAGACAATCGTTTGAAGGTCTAGACCAACATCAAGAATTGGCGAAGAGTGAGTGAGCCCGCCAACACTGATGAAATGAACTCCCGTTTCAGCAACTGCTCGAGCAGTGCCAAGAGTCAGACCACCACTTGCCTCCAACAACACGGCGTGACCTGTACTTTCGGTGTGACGTTGCGAAATAACCACAGCTTCTTTCATAACTGAAGGTGGCATGTTGTCAAGCAACACAACATTTGCACCTGCATCTAGTGCAACTTGCAATTGTTCAAGAGTGTCCACTTCGATCTCTATCGGCAAGGAATCAGCAAGAGCGCGCACCTTGGCGAAAGCTTCAGCTACTCCACCTGCAGCAACAATGTGATTGTCTTTCACCAGGGCAGCATCACTGAGACTCATTCGGTGGTTTTGCCCACCACCGCATCGCACTGCGTATTTCTCAAGCGCACGCAGGCCAGGAGTTGTTTTGCGCGTATCACGAATAATCGCGCCAGTACCGGCAACAGCATCTACCCATGAAGCAGTGGCGGTCGCGATACCAGACAAATGGCACAGTAAATTCAGTGCTGTGCGCTCGGCCGTCAACAACAACTGTGTTGGTGCCACTACTTTCATCAGAACCTCGCCGGAGAGCACTCGTTCCCCATCGTTATGGAAATAATCAATAGAGCTCGCGTGCGGACCACACACCATTTCAATGACTGCTGCTGCGATGACTAAACCAGAAACACACCCATCGGCCCGTGTGCCGAATGTGGCAGTACTGCGCTGTTCGAACGGAACTGTTGCAACAGAAGTGATATCAATGCCACCGTCAAGATCTTCCAGAATTGTGTTCTCAATGACATCCTCTATGTACAACGGATTCAAACCGCCAGCAACTAACAATGCACCAGTTTCAGCCGTAAGCGAATACATATCCATTACTTCACCTCAATCTGTCCATCAACAACGCGACACGACAAGTGATGATTCCATGAATCGCTCGGGGCATCAAAATCTATACGCCTATGGCAGCCACGACTTTCAGTACGCGTCTTTGCTGCCTCGACGACTGCCATTGCAATCGTGAGCATGTTCGTTGCTTCAAATGCTTTACGAGTTGGCACAACTGTTGCTGACATGTTTGACGACAACGTATTCAAGATGCGCGAAGCAGAGTCAAGGCCCTCTGGGGTGCGCAACACGCCCACATACTTAGACATTGCAGATCGCAATGCAGTTCGATGATACGAATCAATTAATCCACCGGGAGTTTCTGTGTCATCGGGCGTAGCGACTGGTGGCAACGCCCAACTCAAGGCACGACCAACTCGAGTTCCGGCTACTACGCCTTCAGTAAGGCTGTTCGATGCCAGCCTGTTTGCTCCGTGCACGCCGGTACATGCCGCTTCACCAACCACATATAGGCCCTGAAAAGCTGTTGTGCCATTCAACGTTGCCTTCACTCCACCACAAACATAATGAGCAGCAGGAGCAACAGGAATCAGTTCAGTTCGCGGGTCGATGCCTGCATCAAGGCATGAGGCAGTGATAGATGGAAATCGCTCTTCAAACTTTTCAATATGGCGCGCATCTAAATACACGTGGTCATCAACACCTGCTGGCGCTTGTGCCATGCGTTCACTGATTGCAGCGGCAACGATGTCACGCGGTGCAAGATCTTCTTGAGGGTGCACTCCCTTCATCACACGTTGTCCGGCTGCATCTAAGAGAATGCCACCCTCTCCACGTACAGCTTCACTAATGAGTGCTTGCTGCCCAGTTGCTTCACTTCCGCGCCACAAAACTGTGGGATGAAACTGAATGAATTCAAGATCACTTGCTTCTAACCCTGCTCGTAATGCAAGGGCGATACCGTCACCTGTCACTGCAGATGGGTTCGAAGTAGATGCATACACCTGGCCATAACCACCAGTAGCAATGATGACCGCACGCGCATTGACAATGCCAACACTTTGCACTCCCCCACTACTGTCAAGCATCGCAACTTTTACTCCAGTTACTGCACGCGTTCCTTCAGAGGTGTGGCCAATTACAAGATCAAGACCAAATGCGCGCTCAACTACGTGCACACCCGCCAAGCGAACTGATTCATCAAGAGTTCGTTGTACTTCTGCACCTGATTGGTCTCCACCAGCATGCACAATGCGTCGATGCGAATGCCCGCCCTCGCGCGTGAGTGCAACGCCCTCATGAAGACCAGGGTCAAATGATGCGCCTAACTGCATGAGATAACGAATAGCAGTGGGTGCTTCGGTGGCCAACGTGCGCACTGCCTGTTCATCACATAAACCACCACCTGCTTCCAAGGTGTCTTGCACATGGTTTTCAATTGAGTCATTCGGGTCAAGAACCGCAGCTAAACCACCCTGTGCCCAATTTGTGCTGCCGGCGTCGAGAGTGTCTTTAGTTATAAGAAGAACATCACGCACCGGACGCATTGCAAGCGCGGCCGATAATCCGGCTGCACCAGAACCAAGAACGACAACATCAGTCTCGACCGACCATGTTGGTTCGGGAGCTGCCAGTTGGCTAGGAACGCGATTATTCGCCGACACGAGACGGTGTGCCAATTGCAATCATGCGTTCAACTGACAGGCGTGCTTTGTCCGCAATGTCGCGAGGAATATCAACTACGTCATTTCCATGCATCAATGAGTGCTCAAGTTTTTCCGGCGTGATCATCTTCATGTATTTGCAAACAGCCGCACGATTGACTGCTTGGAACTCTGTAGTCACATTCACCTTGCGTAATTGATGAAGCATCCCAGTTTCTGTGGCAACGAGAACTTTTCGAGCTTTTGTTGTACGAGCTGCATCCAGCATCGCACCGGTGGAAAGAATGTGCGTACGTTCTGCTGGTACCACACCTTCGCTTGCCAAGTACAAAGCGCTGGTGGCGCATCCGCATTCTGGGTGCACAAAGAGCTCTGCATCTGGTTCAGCTTCAACCATCGATTTCAGATCTTGACCATTGATGCCGGCATGCACATGGCACTCACCCATCCAAATATGCATGTTGGAGCGCTTTGTTTGGCGTTGCACATGTGCACCAAGAAATTGGTCTGGGCAAAACAAGATTGGCGTGTCTGCCGGAATTGATGCAACAACTTCCACAGCGTTTGAACTAGTGCAACAAATATCTGTCTCGGCCTTCACTGCAGCAGTGGTGTTGACGTAACTAACAACAACTGCACCAGGGTGCTGTGCCTTCCACTCACGCAATTGATCTGCAGTGATGGTGTCAGCCAATGAACAACCAGCTCGTTCATCAGGAATAAGAATTGTCTTGTCGTATGACAAAATCTTTGCTGTCTCTGCCATGAAATGAACGCCACAGAAAATGATGGTGGACTGCGGCACTGTCGCTGCGATGCGCGAAAGTGCCAACGAATCACCAACGTGATGTGCAACATCTTGAATCTCTGGCACTTGATAGTTGTGCGCCAGAATCACTGCGTCCTTTTCGGCCGCCAATGTCCTGATTCGTTCGGCCCATGCTGTGCTGTACTCGGTCACGCCTCAAGGTTATGAGGCACTTTACGTATTTGCGCCCTTGTGAAACGGCGCACGTTCTCTATGAGTTCGCGGCCAATGTGATGGGCGGATCAAACCAAAACCGAGTGATCGCCTCTGCAAGTGAGCCGGTTGCAGAGCCAGGGTCTGTAACCACTTCGTCTGGCTCATCGGCAAAACGTAATGCACTAGCAACGCCGTTATCGGCGACAACTACAACCAGACGCACACGCCTGCGCAGTGCATGTTCACTAGGAGCACCCTCAATGGTGCCATCAGGCCGAAGCGGTGCAGCCCAACCTGTGGTCACGATGGCTGCTGCATCAAACATTCGCGCCAGTGCACTTGATGGTGCATCGAGTAGTTCGTAAACATCTGGATGCTGTGCCAATAGACACATGTTCGGTTCAGTCGTAGGTCGCGACGCGCAGTTCACCCCATACAAACGAGCACCGGGCAATTCAAATGAATCGATCATGGTGTGCAATTTCTCTTCCACACCCACCGCTACATCTGTGATGTCAGGAAGGCCGTGAATTGGTTCTGGTATTTCTGTATCCATAACTGCAATGTGTGGATTCGCTCCCACACGTTGGCAATTACGACGCCAAAAAATCCGACAAAGTTTTTGCACCCCGCACAACAATGGCGCCAAATTTTGCCCCGGGACTTGCGCTCATACGCTCAAGCGGTCCTGATACAGAAACCGCAGCAATCACTGTTCCGTCAACATCAATAATCGGCGCACTGACCGACGCAACACCCTTTACGCGCTCTTCAACTGATTCAATCCAACCAGCGGTGCTGAGGCGAGAACCGGTGAGGACGCGACCAGCTGATCCGCGTGTCAATGGGAACAATGCACCTTCAGGCACAATCCAGCGCAAACCATTAGGAGACTCGAGCGACACCACACATCGGCGCCCATCAGTTTCTGCAACAAAGACTTGAACACTTTCTCCTGTGCGATCACGCAGTTCCGTTGCAATTTCACGAGCTCTTTCCAAGAATGGAAACTGCACTGCAGCGCCACGACCGAGACCAAGAAGAGTTGGTCCTAAGCAATACAAACCGTCGTTATTGCGACGCACAGCACCATGATGTTCAAGCGCAGACAACAGGCGGTGACACGTTGCTCGTGGAATATCCGTGGCGTCAATTACTTCGGCCAAAGTCAATGGGCGCGTGACAAGCGCATTCATCACGACAAAGGCCTTGTCGAGAACTCCGACTCCTGATACGCTGTCCATTAGTCGGGAAGTGTATCCCATATATTGAGATTCCGAAAGGAACCCCTATGTCGAATCCAATGACTCTCGCTCAAAAAGTGTGGGACCAACACGTCGTGCACAGCGCTGCAGGAGATGCAGACCTGCTGTACATCGACCTTCACCTTGTTCATGAAGTGACTAGCCCTCAAGCTTTCGATGGCTTACGTCTGACTGGTCGCCCGTTGCGCCGTCCTGACCTCACTGTTGCAACTGAAGATCACAACGTGCCAACAGCAGATATCCATTTGCCAATCGCAGACCCAATCTCAGCAAAGCAAGTACAAGTTCTTCGTGACAATGCTGCGGAATATGGATTCACCCTGTTTCCTATGGGAGATCCGAATCAGGGCATCGTCCATGTCATCGGACCAGAACAAGGCCGCACACTTCCTGGCATGACAATTGTCTGCGGAGATAGCCACACAGCAACGCACGGCGCATTCGGTGCACTTGCATTCGGGATCGGCACAAGCGAAGTGGAACATGTTCTTGCAACACAGACACTTCCTCAGTCGCGTCCAAAGTGGATGTCCATCACTGTTGAAGGTGATGCGCCAGAAGGCGTCACCGCCAAAGACATCATTCTTGCCATCATCGGCAAGATTGGAACAGGCGGCGGCATTGGCCACGTCATCGAATATCGCGGTTCTGCAATTCGGGCACTTTCCATGGAAGGCCGCATGACGGTCTGCAACATGAGTATCGAAGCAGGAGCAAAGGCTGGTCTTATTGCACCAGATGACACCACGTTTGAATACTTAAAGGGACGCGAACACGCACCGAAGGGTGCTGATTGGGATGCCGCAGTTGCAGCGTGGAAGAACCTTCGCACAGACGACGGCGCAAAGTTTGATGTTGAAGTCGTAATCGATGCAACAACATTGTCTCCGCATGTCAGTTGGGGAACAAACCCAGCTCAGGTGCTTCCCATCAATGGAATCATTCCATCGCCTGCAGATGCGCCAGACGAAACAAGCGCAAACACAATTAGTCGCGCTCTTGAATATATGGGACTCACTGCCGGCATGAATATGCGCGATGTTCCTGTTGACACCGTGTTCATTGGTTCATGCACCAATGGCCGCATTGAAGACATTCGCGCCGCAGCAGCTGTCTTCAAAGGTCGCACTGTCACCGTGAAGCGCGCAATGGTTGTACCCGGCAGTCATGCCGTACGAAACCAAGCAATTGCTGAGGGACTCGACAAAATCCTCATCGCAGCTGGTGTTGACTTTCGTGAACCAGGATGCAGCATGTGTCTTGCAATGAACCCTGACAAGTTGGCACCAGGCGAACGCGCCGCCAGCACAAGCAACAGAAACTTTGAAGGGCGTCAAGGTCGCGGTGGTCGCACACACCTTGTCTCCCCCGCCGTCGCTGCAGCAACCGCTGTCGCCGGACACTTCGCAAGCCCAGGAGATTTGAAATGAAATCAGTACACATCGTCACAGGTCGTGCAGTGCCTTTAAAGCGCAGCGACGTTGATACAGACCAAATCATTCCGGCAGAGTGGCTAAAGCGCGTCGAGCGCACTGGCTTTGAAGCAGGACTGTTCTCAACATGGCGCGATGATCGTAGTTTCGTGCTGAACGATGAAAAGTATTCCGGTGCAACAATTCTTGTTGCTGGCCCAAGCTTCGGTGTTGGCTCATCACGCGAACATGCAGTGTGGGCAATTCAGCAATACGGCTTTGATGCAGTGATCGCACCAAGCTTCTCTGACATTTTCCGCAACAACTGCACAAAGAATGGTCTCGCACCAGTCATCTTGCCTCAGGCAGCAGTAGAGAAACTGTGGGAATTGATCGAAGCTGATTCCACTACGGAAATCACAGTTGATATGGAACGTCTTACTGTTGAAGTTCCATCAGCTGGTTTCAAAGAGAGCTTCCCGATGGACGCTCCAACTCAGCACCGCTTCTTGAATGGTCTTGATGACATCGGCATCACCATGACGCACGCTGACGACATCACGTCCTACGAAAAGAATCGCCCAGCCTGGCTGAACAAATAACGGTTACGTGGGGTTTAGCCCCATTTGAGTCCGGCAAACATCAAGCCGTTAAGGGCTGTCATCACCGTGATGATCTTCAAGGTTTGCGAATTCAAGGCTTTGTATATCTCAGCGCGAAGCTCAGCCATTTCGAGTCGAAGGTCACTACGTAATTCAGCCATCTCTGACCGCAATTCAGTGCGCAACTCAGCCATCTCTGAGCGCAATTCAGTACGCAACTCAACCATGTCAGAACGCAATTCAGTACGCAACTCAGCCATGTCAGAGCGCAATTCAGTACGCAACTCAGCCATGTCAGAGCGCAATTCAGTGCGCAACTCAGCCATGTCGGTAT
>JANQYF010000013.1:9858-20348 GCA_030729045.1 Ilumatobacteraceae bacterium | reverse complement strand
CGCAACTCAGCCATGTCAGAGCGCAATTCAGTGCGCAACTCAGCCATGTCGGTATGCATGGCGACTTGAAAGATCACCAGATCATCCTTAGAAACGATGCCGGCGATGCCGCCATACGGAAGATGTTCCATCAGAATTGTCGCCTCCTCGCCTATAAGACCTTGTAATCGATGCGCCAATTTGAGTCTGTCGCTTTCCTTAACCACCATACATCTCCATTCCGTAATGGTTTCGATAACCAGAACTAATTGAGATGTGCACCGCAACTAGGACGATGTGGAAGGACTAAAGGAAAGAGTCGAGTGTTTTAAGACGATGGTCGTTCGAGAAGATCTCGATCGGTGGGTTCGTTTCTAAACGCAATGCACGCTGAATAATGCGACATGTTGTGTGCTGGTTGTATTCGGCAAGAGTGACAGCCCAACCATCACGTCCGGCACGTGCAGTACGACCAGAGCGATGCAAGTACGTCTTTGAATCAATTGGTGGTACGTAGTGAATAACAACTGCGACATCATCAATGTCGATTCCGCGTGCAGCAACATCTGTTGCGACCAAAACAAGTAATTCATTATTTGTGAATCGAACGATTGCTTTTTCACGAGCAGCCTGTGTGAGGTCACCGTGAATTGCAAGTGCGTTGATACCAAGATCTTGCAAATGTTCAGTCACGCGGTCACATAAACGCTTCGTGTCGCAGAACACCACAGTTTTGCCTGCAGAGGTTGCAATGGCAGCAACAACTTTGTCTTTGTCGAGTTTGTGAACACCCAAGAACAAGTGGTGCATTGTGCCAACAGTGTCCGTCGGAGAATCGATAGACACTTCTTCAGGCGACTTCATGTATCGCTTCACAAGATTGCCTACTTGGCCATCAAGCGTTGCGGAGAACAACATTGTCTGGTGATCGCCCGTTACATGGCGCAAGATCCATTCAACTTGTGGCGTAAACCCATCGTCTGCCATGCGGTCAGCTTCATCAAGCGTGACAACTTGAATGTCGTCAAGAACAAGCTCGCCGGCCTTCATGAGGTCAATCAATCGCAAAGGCGTTGCGACAATCATGTCAACGCCTTTTTCTAGTGCATCGATTTGGTCATCGCGCGAAGCACCGCCGTAAACAGGCAAGATCACTCGGTCACATTCTTTGCCAATTGGTTGCAACACTTCTGCTACTTGCAATGCAAGTTCGCGAGTCGGAACCAATACAAGACCACGAGGCGCACGTACACGTGCGAATTTGTCGGCGCGCGCCAACATCGGAACACCAAAAGCAAGAGTCTTACCTGAACCTGTTCTGGCTCGGCCGCACACATCAAGCCCGCGCATTGCTACGGGGATGGCTTCGGTTTGGATAGCAAAGGGAGCGGAGAAACCGGCTGCCGCTAAACCCTGATCCACGTTGTCTGGCACGCCGAGTGCGGCAAAGCCTGTGGGGGTTGAGATACGGGGTTGGGTCGTGGGGGATGTCGACATGTTGCGGTCACAGTACTCGCGATATGCCCTATTAAGACGGTTACTTGCTAGTACTACCCATTTGCCCTCAGAGATTCTTTATTTTTTTGTCAATAATGGTGTGAGAAAGGTCCAGATGCGTTAGTTTTTCCATTCCTGATGCGAGAAATACTCGTACAGAAAGGACCAACCACTAACGGATAGCACCGAGCAAAGTCGTACGAACCGGGTCATAGACAACGGCGTGCGCCACCCGCCACGGGCGAACCCCCAACCCTCACGGGAGGAGTTCTCATGGACGCACAACCAAACGGCATGCAAACGCATGGACGTAAAGGATTTTCATACGACTGGCAGTCACTGCTCGTGCCAGCCGAACCGGAGTTCAGCGAACAGCTGAACGACATCATCAACGACGACACCGTCTCTGCTGATCTCGGCTCCTAACTCAGTCTTTTCTCAGACTTCCTAGCTCCCCATCGGGTCGAGCAATCATTACGTGGTCCCTTTGGGGGTAGCGCACGCCCCGACATCGGGCTAACCTTTGCCGTAATGACTCGCACGAACCTGCTCCTCCTTATGTAACGGCAGCAGCCGCATATCGTTGCTGTCGAAACCTCCTGCCTCTGGTCAGGGGGTTTTTTCTTTGTCCAGAACAGTTCTCTCCTCCACCTCTATCCAAGGAACCCACAATGCCTCCACAAAATGTGACACCAAAACAAATGGCCTTTGCCAAGTACACGCCATACATTCCGGTCGTCCTCACCGATCGCACGTGGCCAAACACCACCATCACCAAGGCGCCGTTGTGGTGCAGTGTTGACTTGCGCGACGGCAACCAAGCCCTGATCGACCCGATGGACCCTGAGCGCAAGATGCGCATGTTCAAAACCCTGGTCAACATGGGTTTCAAAGAAATTGAAGTCGGTTTCCCCGCAGCTAGCCAACCCGACTTTGATTTCGTTCGCCAAATTATTGAAGAAGACCTCATCCCCGACGACGTCACTATTCAAGTATTGGTTCAATGCCGCGCAGAGTTAATTGAACGCACGTACGAATGCTTGAAGGGCGCGAAGAACGCAATTGTTCATTTCTATAACTCAACAAACCCTCTGCAGCGTGATGTTGTATTTGGATTAGACAAAGCCGGAATTACACAGATCGCTGTTGATGCAGCAAAACTGTGCCAGGAATTCGAACCAATGTTGGCCGGCACGAATCTGCGATACGAGTATTCACCCGAAAGCTTCACGCTGACGGAACCCGAATACGCAATTGAAATTTGCACTGCAGTTATGGATGTCTTGAAGCCAACAAAAGATAATCCATTGGTTTTGAACTTGCCCGCAACGGTTGAGTGCTACACACCGAACGTCTATGGCGATGTTATTGAATGGTTTATTCGCAATATTCCACATCGCGAAACAGTTGTGATCTCGTTGCACCCCCATAATGACCGCGGCACTGCCACTGCTGCTGCCGAATTTGGAATCATGGCCGGCGCTGACCGCGTGGAAGGCACATTGTTCGGAAATGGTGAGCGCACCGGAAACGTTGACATCATCAACATCGCCATGAACATGTTCATGAATGGTGTTGACCCTGAACTTGATATCACTGACATCGATTCGCTTCGCCGCGTTGCTGAGTACTGCAACCGTTTAGACGTCTCTGCACGTCACCCATACGTTGGCGACTTGGTGTACACGTCATTTTCTGGCAGTCACCAAGACGCAATCAAAAAGGGGCTCACCGCACTCTCAAAGAATTACGACAAATGGGGTGTTCCCTACTTGCCAATTGACCCGAAACATGTCGGTCGCAGTTACGAAGCCGTCATTCGCGTTAACAGCCAGTCTGGCAAAGGTGGCGTTGCGTACATCATGAAAGAAGAACATGGTTTCGACTTGCCGCGTCGGCTTCAGATTGAATTCTCTCAAACCATTCAGCACATCACAGAAGATTCCGGAACAGTTGTAAGCCCTACAGCTATCTGGGATGCATTCAGCGCTGAGTACCTACCAACAGAACCCCGTATCAAACTTGATAGCCACGAGATGCGCAGTGACTCTTCCACCTCACGGACCACCATTACTGCCCAACTAGTTATTGACGGCGTTCACACCACCGTGTCTGGCGAAGGCAACGGGCCCGTTGACGCGTTTGTCCATGCCGTGAACACCGGATTGAACGCCAAAATCGATGTTGTTGATTACAGCGAACATGCGATGGGCCAAGGCTCTGAGGCCACGGCCGTTGCGTATGTAGAAATGAAGAATGGCAACAGCGATTCCTTGTGGGGCCTAGGCACAGACCCGAACACCACGTCAGCGGTTCTGCGCGCGGTACTTGCCGCCTACGAACGCCACTTAAAGGACTCCTAAGCACTCTGTTCCGACTAAGTTCGGTACAGAACAAAGGAGCCCAATATGAAAGTCGTCGTTGACTATGACATTTGTGCATCGACAGGTGCCTGCACACAAGTCTGCCCCGAAGTATTTGAAGTCCGCTCAGACGGCTATCTCTACGTGTTAATCGAATCACCAGGTGAAGAACTGCGCGAGAAGGTCACACAAGCTGCCGACCTCTGTCCCACTGCCGCGATCTCCATCGAAGGCTGACTTTGTCGTTCAGTTCGCTTCTCACAGCACGGTGGAAAGAAGCTGACTCATTGCTGTGCGTCGGTCTAGATCCCGACCCGCATCGCCTGACTCATCACTATTCGCCTGATGCTGACGGTATTGAGTATTTCTGCATTGACATCATTGATGCCACTGCGCAATATGCATGTGCATTCAAACCGCAGATTGCGTACTTTGCTGCTGCTCGCGCTGAAGCTCAACTAGAACGCATCTGTGAATACATTCGTAGCAACTACCCCACTATTCCCATCATCCTTGATGCGAAACGTGGCGATATTGGTGACACCGCAACCATGTATGCACATGAAGCTTTTGACAGGTACGGCGCGCACGCAGTCACTGTGAACCCATACATGGGTGGCGACACCATCGAGCCGTACCTCGTTCATCCGAAGGGTGCAGCAATTGTTTTGTGTCGCACATCGAATGCAGGCAGTGGTGAATTTCAATCACAACTGATTGATGGAAAACCGCTGTATCAACATGTGGCACAACGCGCCGCAGACGAATGGTCAAACAAAGGCGAAGTTGCCTTAGTGGTTGGCGCTACCTACCCAGCAGAACTAGCTGAAGTACGAGCAATCGTCGGCGACATGCCATTACTCGTTCCCGGTGTCGGCGCACAGGGCGGAAGCCCTGAAGACGTAGTGAAGAACGGTGCCAACTCACATGGCACTGGCCTCATTGTGAATTCATCACGCGCCATCTTGTATGCAGATTCAGTTGACCCAATGCCCGCTGCCGCTCGTGTTGCTCGCGAAACCCGCGACGCGCTTCGCGCCGCACGGTAACGGCCTTAACTGTGTAAAGCAGTTACTTCAATGATTCCGGGCTTTGCGCGGAGTTCTTCAATGACGGCATCAGATGGCTCTGCAGTCGTTGCAATCACCATCAATGCGGTTCCTGGCGTGAGCGCACGACCCACATCCATGTCTGCAATGTTCACGTTGTGGGCACCCAAGAGTGTTCCGACCAGTCCGATAACTCCGGGGCGGTCGTCATTGCGAACAACAAGCATGTGATCAGACGGCGGAACGTCTGTCATATGGTCATCAACCATGACTAGGCGTGCTTGGCGACGAGGCCCAACGAGTGTGGCGGCAATGCTGTGCGTACCGGCGCGCAACGTGATGAGGTTGACGTAGTCACTGTTTGAACCTGAGCTCGTAACCTTGTTTTCCTTAATTGTTACCTTTTGTGCTGCAGCAATTTGAGGGGCATTTACGTATGTAACTGCATCATCGTGGCGGGCCGAGAAGAAACCTTTCAGAGCACTCAGAGTAAGAATGCGGGTGTCGTAGCCTGCGATTTCACCAGTGGCAATGATTTCCAATTCAGAAACATTGCCAGCTGCTGATGAAAAGAGACGGCCGAGACGTTCTGCCAGTGGCAAGTATGGCTTCAACGTTTCGTTCGCATCTGCAGCAGAAATATTCACGGCGTACGGAACAAAATCACCTGCAAGCGCCAGAAGAATCTGGTCAGCAATGTGGTCACCTGCGCGGTCTTGTGCCTCAGTTGTACTTGCACCAAGATGCGGCGTAACGACAATGCCAGGCACTTGAAACAATGGGGACTCTGTAGTTGGTTCTTTATCGAACACGTCAAGCGCTGCACCAGCAATGACCCCATTCTTCACTGCTTCAGCAAGATCCGCTTCGTTAATGATTCCACCGCGAGCAACGTTGATGATGCGAAGTGATGGCTTTGCAGTTGCAAGCATCTTTGCATCAAACAAGTTGACAGTGTCTTTGTTCTTTGGCAAGTGCACGGTGATGAAATCAGAACGCTTGACCAAATCATTCAGTTCAGCCAAATCAATATTCATCGCACGAGCACGCTCTTCAGAAACGAACGGATCAAACGCAATTACTTTCATGCCGAAGGCTGCAGCACGTTGCGCCACTAGTTTGCCAATGCGACCAAGACCCACAACTCCGAGAGTCTTATCGAATAACTCGACGCCTTCCCACTTGCTGCGTTCCCAGCGACCTTGAACTAATGCTGCGTGAGCCTGAGGCACGTTACGAGCAACTGCCAACAACATGGCCATTGTGTGTTCGGCTGCAGACACGATGTTTGACTCTGGAGCATTCGACACCATGACACCACGGCGGGTGGCGGATTCAACATCAACATTGTCAAGACCAACACCGGCACGTCCGACTACAACAAGGTCGTCAGCGGCCGCAAGAAGCGCATCGTCCACTTGTGTGGCAGAGCGCACGATGAGGGCGTGGGCGCCCTTGATTGCCACCTGAAGCTGTTCAGGGGTAAGCCCCACCTGTACATCGACTTCGTGACCAGCGGCGCGCAATTTGCTGAGTCCGCTTTCGGCTAATTCTTCTGACACCAAAATTCTGGACATTTGTCAATTCTTATCGCTAGCGTCGTGGTTTGTGACATGGATTGAACAATCCGTAAAGTTTCTTTCCCGATAGGACCCAAAATGAGCCATCAATTTCTTTCAGAATCATGGATAGAAGCCGCTCGCGACATCCGTCACAGGTATTCCGGGGACGTGCCGGCCATCGATGTCGTCGTGCGCATCAACGTGATCACCACGAAGGTTCCCTTTGGCGATGGCTCCATCTCGGCCTATATCGATACATCGAACGGCCGCCTGGAAATGGAACTGGGCTCCATCGAGGAATCAGACCTCACAGTGACAACTGATTATGAAACCGCACGCAAACTGTTTGTTGAGCAAGACCCCACTGCGAGCATGCAAGCCTTCATGGCTGGTCGCATCAAGGTTGAAGGTGACATCACACGGTTAATGGTGATGCAAACATCGCTGCCGCAAACTGACAAAACCGACGCAGTGGCAGCAGAGATAAAAGCAATTACTGCTTAAGTATTGGCCAACGCATCAGCCGACCTGTCGGTGGGTGTCAGACGAGTCGCAAGTAAAGCAGCAACGGTTGCAGTGCCAGCACCAAACAACAGTGCGATGCCATAACTGCGGACCACTGTCGTTGAACCTACAGTCATTTCGTGCACCGAAATCATGACTGTGGAACCAAGTACTGCACCCATCTGTGACAACAACTGTTGCATTGCGCCTGCAACACCAATTGTTTCGTCATCAACAGCATTAGCGACAAGTGCAGTGAGTGCTGGTGCTGCAATACCGAAACCAATTCCCGATAATCCGAGCCCTAGAACAACAAGCAAATCTGAAGACCCACTTGCAAGGCTGGACAAAATCAACATGGATGCAATGACCGCACATGCACCAATCACTCCAGACTTTCGCTCCCCTGCGCGCATGGTGAAAAAACTGGCAAGAGGAGCAGTGATGGAAAAAGTCAATGGTCGAGCAATGATCAACCATCCAACGTGTGATGCGGAGTAGCCCAAACCTCTTTCGAGCATTTGAGGCACCACAATGAATCCACCCATATAGGCAAAGTTAATAAGTGCCTGAATCGCGATTGGCAGAATTATGTTTGGCGTGCGTAACCAGTGCAAAGGCATTAACGGTGCTTCCGCAACTCGTTCGGTGCGAATGAACAACCACAACGACAACAACGAAACAACACCAAAGATAAGAATTGCTGGTGACGTCCAGCCCCAACTGTGTCCACGATTTATGGTGAGAAGAAACAATGTGGCACCAAAGCCGAGGGTGACAGAACCCTTTACATCAAACTTCACACTTTTCGACCGTGTGGTTTGCGGCAATAAATACCAGGCAAGCAATGCAGCACCAAGCAACAACGGAGCCTGCACTACGAAGATCATGCGCCAGCCAATGGCAGAAATAACGGGGCCGCCAATGACAACACCCAAAACCGGTGCGCCTGCAGTAACAAAACTCCACAGCCCCAGTGGGCGAACCCGTTCATTTGGCTCAAACAATCTGTTTACATAGGCCATGGCTGCTGGACCAGTTGCAGAACCAGCAGTCGCAGACAACAATCGAAACACCACCATTGACGTGGCATCCCATGCAAAGGCGGTTAAGCCAGCAAAGATTCCGGCGAATAACAAGCCATACACATAAACCTTTTTGTGGCCGTACAGATCGCCGATTTTCCCGTAGGCAGGACCTACAACACCAAACGCCAACATCGGCCCTGTAATTGACCAGTTCAAGACACTGACAGACGAGTTCAAGTCAGTTGCAATGGTCTCTAGAGACACCACCAAGATTGTGATGGTGGCACTAGTTGTAAACAGACCAGCAAGTACGACAAAAAGCGTTGCCCATTTTTTTGTTAGCCCAACTTTTCTGGCGAGCCGCCGTGGAATCATTTGAGTCCACGGAACAACAGAAACTTCATCGACACCACCTTGTTCAAAGGTGATTGTCGCTTTCCCGTGTGGGGCTAGCTCTTCGTTCTTGTCGTCGCGGGAATTCATGGGAGGAATTCCAGTTTAGTTGTTTACTTCTTCACCTCAGCGGCCATTGCATTGAGCGCTTCTGTGAGTTTGGACACTTCCCAACGATCATTCTGATTTACGGTCTCTGCTCGTTCCCATGATTTGATACGAGTGACTTCACCTGCGGCGACATAAAACGTTTCACCTGTGAATTCACAAGCTTCAGACGACAAGTAGCACACCAATGGCGAAATGTTTGCAGGATCCCATTCGTCGAACTTTGCTGCATCGGTTGGCGCACCAATTCGATCACCAAGACCTGGTGTTGCAAGAGTCAAACGGGTACGAGCACCAGGAGCAATGGAGTTGCTCTTTACGTTGTAACGACTGAGTTCCTTTGCAAGAATTTGTGAAAACGTTGCGATTCCAGTTTTTGCTGCGCCGTAGTTCGACTGTCCTGGATTAGAAAACAATCCAGATGTAGAAGAAGTATGAACAATGTGACGCTGCTTTGTTACGCCAGCTTTGAATTGCTCACGCCAATACGCAGCTGCCCACCGTGACGGCGCAAAGTGTCCCTTGAGATGAACGGTAATCACTGCATCCCACTCGCTCTCTGTCATATTGACCAAAACGCGGTCGCGCAAGATGCCCGCGTTGTTTACCAAAATGTCAAGGTCTCCGAATGTTTCAACAGCAGCATTAATCATGCGCTGTGCGCCTTCCCAATCTGCAACGTTGTCGAAGTTTGCAACAGCCTCGCCACCCATAGCTTTGATTTCGTTGACGACTTGTTGTGCAGGTGCTGCATCTTCACCCGAGCCATCGTTTGCACCACCCAAGTCATTCACAACAACTTTCGCCCCTTCGGCAGCAAAAAGAAGTGCGTGTTCACGGCCAATGCCGCGTCCTGCTCCGGTAATTATCGCTACGCGTCCGTCTAGTGCTCCCATGGAAACCCCCTCGTTGAGAATCGGCACAGTGCCGACAGAAACGAGATTAGGGGAAGACGAGGTCGACGGTCTTACCGACGATCACGCGCTCATAGTTCCTGACGACTTTGCCGTCAATGAGAGCGCTCTTCAGCCCCCGCTTTGTGTTTCCGGTGACTTTGCCAATCACCATTCCATACTTCAACAGGCGTTCTTTCACGGTGGCAAGGTCTTTGCCGTAAATCGAAGGAATCAAAGTGGTGGTTTGACCCTTAGATACCGTGATTGTGACAGTGCCACCCTTGGCCAACTTCTCTTCAGCGACAGGTACCTGAACCGAGATTTGGCCAGCAGGAACATCAGGGCTGCCCATAGATGGGGCTTCGACGACAACAAGACCAAGCTCGGTGAGTTTGGCGGTTGCTACTTCAAGCGTCATTCCGACAACATTCGGAACATCACGCAAAGCTGGACCTGTAGAAACATTGATTGCAACCGTGGTCCCCTTCACAACTGAATCACCAACCTTCAATGTTGGCTGATCTGGTACTGACCACGACACAACAGTGCCGATTGCAACAGCTTCATCGGCCGTGTCGATTGGCGCAGCTTCAAGACCCAACTCGGCCAATTTTGCTTTTGCATCGTCAGCAGTGAGCCCTGCGAGTTCAATGAGAACAGAAAGTGTTGGCCCTTCAGAAACAACCATGGTGATTGCATCACGCTTTGCAAGATTTGCGCCAAGCACAGGATCTGTACGAATGATTTGTCCGGCCTGCACGCTGTCACTGCGCTCTTTCACAACAGTGATTCCCCACCCGAATGGAGACACCTGATTGCGGGCTTCAGCTTCTGTTAGGCCCACAAGCGCCGGAACTGGGTTCTTAGGGTTCAGAACTGTGAAATATGCACCAACGCCTGAACCAGCAATAAGGGCAATAACTACACCGCCAATTGCAATGCGGCGGCCCCAACGCTTCTTCGGACGCACCACTTGAGAAGTTGGATCTTCGGTTGCAAGAACTCGCAACGAGTCTGCATCCATTGCAATTGGACCAGTGTCATCGCCACCAATAGTGAGTGGAGTTTCAACAGAACCATCAGTGACGATCAACGCAGTTGGTGGATCAAT
>JANQYF010000013.1:0-9758 GCA_030729045.1 Ilumatobacteraceae bacterium | reverse complement strand
AATCTCTCTGATGCAGTTGGTCGACCAGCGTGTTCAAGCACTTGTGCCAACGCACCAAAATCTGCATTCACTGGCAACAACTTGCCAGAACGATTTGCGAATGCTGCAGCGACTGTTTCTCCGGCGAACGGAACTTCACCGGTCATCGACTCGACGAGAATGAGTGCAAGCGAATACACATCAGACGACGCACTACGTGCTCCGCCTTCTGCCAATTCAGGAGCGCTGTAGGTGGCCTGTTCGAGACCGAGCGCATCAAGCGGGCGAAGTGGGGCTCCGAAACCGACAAGGCGCACCCGGCGGTCAAGACCAAAGACCAATCGAGATGGGCGCAAGTCACTGTGGCTGATGCCCTGCTTTGCAGCCGCATCGAGGGCGCGGCAAATATCGATTCCGACAATGAGGGCCTGGGAGGGGGTGAGGCGTCGGCCGCGGTCGAGGAACTCACGAAGTGAACCGCCGGCAAGGCGCTCGCCGACCACAAAGACATACCTCTCACCGTCGAGGGTTACCTCGCCGTGGTCAAGCACAGACTCAATGCACGGGTGGCGAAGACTGGATGCGATATCACACTGCTGCTCAAAGACCGTAAGAGCGTCGTCAGGGGTGGTGGAGCCAAGTGCCGTGTCAATCAATTGGTTTAGCGCCACGATGCGCACTGAGATTGCTTCAAGCGACGAAAGGTCCGTTGCGTCGTACTGCATCACTCCAGAGGACGAACCGGCAGACTCCACCCGACGTTGATCGAGTTGGTATCTCCCAGACAGCACTGTGCCGGGCATGTTCTGTGGCTCGCTCATGACCCATAAAACCTACCGTGTGTGCCACAGAGAGGGGATTCGGAGCCTTTTTCAGGGAGAATGGAGCCATGAAACGCCCAATTAACAAGGAAACCCTCATAGTGAGCGCCGGAGTGGCAATTGGCCTCTTTGCCATTATCACGGGCTTCAACTCCGGTGCGACCGGTCGCGATGCCCAGCGACTTCCTGAGGTGATTGAACGCATGACCCCTGGACCTGGTGATCAGGTACTTCAGCAGAGTCAGATTTTTGTTGACTTCATCGACGGGTACAACGCATCACTCACAATCGATGGCATTGCTCTAGAGACAACGCGGCTCGATGAGTTATCCGACAACGGCGCTACACCACGACCTGGCGCACAAGTAGAAATTCCGCCGACAGCTATCTACGACCCCGGCAACTACACCATCAGTTTCTTGCCTCAAGAAGGCGCACCAATTTCCACGTTGACGCAAGGCACGCATACTGCAACGGTGCTCTATTGGAAAATAACTGAGGGACCCCAAAAAGCTCGTTCGTTTACGTGGGAGTTCGAAGCCAACTAGGCAGGCAACTCACCCGTCGCGAGCAAAATTTCAAATCCGGCTTCGTCAAGTACCGGAATACCCAATTGCTCTGCCTTTGTGACTTTGCTTGCCCCCGGTGATTCACCGAGCACCACCGCAAATGTCTTGGCGCTCACGCTTCCGGGGCTCTTTCCCCCACGACTCTTGATTGCTACCTCTGCCCCATCACGTGAGTAACCGACAAGTGAGCCAGTGACGACTACAGCTTTACCGATGAGCGTTTGAGGAAGCGTGCTGATTTCAACACGACCAAACTCGACACCAGCATCTCGCAATTTTTTAATAATTGCTGCATTCTCAGCAATTGCAAACCATGACGTGATGGACGCTGCAATTACACCACCAACTCCATCAACAGCTGACAACTCGTCTGCTGTTGCGACAGCTATAGCTTCAAGCGAACCAAATTCTGAAGCAAGCGATTCTGCAGCAGCTGGACCAAGATTCTTGATGCCTAGTGCCGTAAGTAACTTTGGCAATGGTCGTGAACGAGATGCCTGAATTGATGCAACAAGATTTTGTGCGCTGAGTTCTGCAAAACCTTCAAGCGTTAACAATTGCTCCACCGTGACTGAATACAAGTCACCAACATCAGCAACAAGTCCAGCATCAGATAATGCGAATACTGTTCGATCTCCGAGGCCTTCAATATCCATTGCTCCACGAGATGCAAAATACATAATGCGTTGGTCTCGTTGGAACGGACAACTTGGCTCAACACATCGCGTATCGGCAACATCATCAAGCTTCACCAGAGTTGATTTCACTGGGCACGGGCACAGGGTCGGAAATACCCATGGTTCTGAGTTTTTGGGGCGCTTAGACAGCACTGGCCCCACTACTTCGGGAATCACGTCTCCCGCTTTTCGCACAACAACTGTGTCGCCAGGGCGAACATCTTTGGCCGCCACTTGATCACGGTTATGCAATGTGGCCATACCCACTGTGGACCCGCCAACAAACACTGGCTCTAGTACTGCAAAGGGAGTGGTGCGGCCAGTACGGCCAACCGAAACCTGAATATCAAGCAAAAGAGTGTGCTTTTCTTCTGGCGGAAACTTAAAAGCAATTGCCCATCGAGGGGCTCGTGATGTGAAACCTAATTGTTCGCGCTGACTGAGGTCGTCAACTTTAATTACAACGCCATCTATTTCATATGGCAATTCATGCCGACGTTCTTTCCACTCACTACAAAACTGCGTGACCGCTTCAATGGAATCAACAATGGTGATAGCTGGGTTAACGGGAAAACCAAGAGTGCGCAAAAACTCAAGCGTGTCGTGGTGACTGGTGAATTCAGGACCACCAATAACTTCGCCCAACTGGTACGACCATAATGACATCTCACGCTTCGCAGTTATAGATGGATCTTTTTGTCGCAAACTCCCGGCACCTGCATTTCGCGGATTTACGGGGACAGGCAGAGGCGAGCGACCATTACTAATGCGTTCAAGATTCTCTGCTTCGCGTTCTGCCTTTAATTTTTCAAACGCGGCAATTGACATAAAGATTTCGCCACGCACTTCGACGACTTCAGGCGCAGATGTAATTTTCTTTGGCAAAGACGAGATAGTCGCTACGTTCGCTGTGACATCCTCACCAACTTTGCCGTCACCACGGGTGGCAGCTTGCACAAGTACGCCGTTCTCATAACGAATACTGATTGCAAGACCATCAATCTTGAGTTCGCACACATACCGAACTGCTTGGTCGCCAAGCCCTTTCGCTACTCGTTCACCCCACGCGCGTAATTCCGATTCATCCATCGCGTTATCAAGACTGGTCATAGGCACACGGTGCACCACAGGGTCGAATGTGGTGATGGCAGCAGAACCCACCGAAAGCGTTGGTGATGAATCATCGACTAGTTCGGGATGTTCAATTTCCAGTTGGCGCAATTCACGCGCTAGCTCATCGAATTCAGCATCACTGATTTCGGGGTCGTCGTGACCGTGATACCGGGCATTGTGATACTGCACTTGCTCGCGCAGTTCTTCCATACGTTTCTGAGCAGAAGGCGTGCGCGACATCACCTACAAACTACTAAAGGGGTACGGCAATGCGTGGCCCTACGAGCCAAGTGTCAAGCGCGAAGCTGTGGCTTGCTGGCCAACCTTCATAGAGACATTGCGAACATGGGAAAAAACTCGCTCTGCCACGCCATCAGAATGCGAGCCAAGCCCACACGCAGGCGTGATGTAACTCATTCGGCGAACGAGAAGCGGATCAACACCAGCTTTGACTAATGCACACATGACTTCCATGAGGGTTTTCCACGGACGCTCGGCGCTAATTGCAATAGGCCCATCTGTTCGTACGGCGCCCCATGCAATGCGGCCACCATGTTCAAGATGATCAGAGATACGACTTGCCGCAACCAACATCTCCCCCATGTCTTCGTCACTTGAAGGAGACGGCACAGGAACAGACAGAACGTTTGCACCAGTTGCAAGCATTGCGCCCCAGTCTGTTCTGCCACAACAATGCAAACCACTGATGTTGTCGCTTGTTACTGCTGTCAATGCACCAGAAATAAGGTCGATGACTTCTTCTGTCGAAATGGAGAAACCAGGTTCAAGCGCATCAGGCATAGATGGCTCATCAAGCATGATGATTTGCGTTACGCCCTCGCACACACGAGAAACTTCATCTTGCAAAGCACTGACGTGCGCACGTACTGCTTGCAATGCAAGTGGAAAAGCAATACGAGGCTCTAGCCCAATGCGCACCAAAGCAATACCTAATGTCACTGGTCCGACAAATTGCCACTTCACGGTGTGGATGCCGGAATTACGAACAGGGAAACTTTCAAGAAACGCAAGGAATGACCCATACGCATCAGAATTCAAATCAGTTGTGATGAATTGATCAATATCAAGCGATGACACGTCGACACTGATGCCGCCGTACTGACCAACAGACACCCCTTCAATTCCGACAAGCGCCTGAGCAATCATTCCTTCGGCAGGAGAACGGCGCGGAAGAGACGGAATGGTAACTACATCAGTTGAGCGCCATACGAAATCAAGCGCAGCAGCGACACTGCGGTGAGGCAAACTGCCAACACCGAAGGTGGCGCCAGGACGTGGCGAACGGCCGTTGTCTGAATTCACTTGTCCTCCTGTGGCGTATGAGCAAAAAGCCCGCACCCATTGGTATCAGTAGTGCTAACTGAGAAACGAATTGGAAAATTCTGTGTCGGAGACGTCGGCAGGTAAGGCTAGAGACATGGCAAAACTCATCTCACTTCGCCCAGAGCGCATTGCGGTGTCAGTTGTTCTTTTGGCCTGGGTTGTATTGGCACTATCGGCACCGTGGCAGGCAATCGCCGACGACACTTCACGTCCAGTCAGTTGGGCACTCCTTACATGGGGTTGGTTGTCGTGGACAACCGTTGGAGCCTCTTTATTGGTTCCATCACCGATGTCTCTCACCATCGTGCGCATCGTGGTTCCACTATCTGTTGTCGTATCGCTTGTGGCTAGCCAGCCCATTGCAGTCTTCTGTTCAGTTGTGGCACTCATCGTGTGTGCATCATCAGTGTTTGTCGACGCCATGGTGCAAGGCGGTGCATACGGAGACGAAAAACGTTTCGCACTACGCACGCCACTTCCGTACGTTGTGCCAGCAGTTCTCGCATGGGCGATTTACACCACTTCGCTAGTTGGCGGAAGCCTTCTTCTTGCCGCTCAGCAATACGTGATAGGCGCAATCCTTATAGCCCTCGGATTATTTCTCTCACGGACTATTCCGAAACGCCTACACCGTCTTGCACGCCGTTGGTTGGTACTAGTTCCGGTCGGTGTCGTAGTTCATGATCATCTGGTGTTACACGAAACCATCATGGCGCCTTCGGCAAAAATCATGTCGGTTGTTCGCGCGCCGGATGTTGGTGAAGCAGCAGACCTAACAGGCGGAACATTTGGTGATCGCCTCACCATCACGTTGACTGAGGCTGACAAAGTAGTGATGTCAGCAATCACCGCAAAAACTTTAGGAACAACAGAAGCACTCCATGTGAAAATGTTCTGTATTGCTCCGCGCAGATTAACTGCCGCGCTTTCGGCAATTACTCAGTAACTATTCCGCCGCCAAGCACAACCATGTCAGCAGAGTCGTAGAAGACCACCGTTTGTCCTGGTGAGATACGGCGGGTTGGTCGCGACCAAGCAATAACAGCCGTGTCGCCAGTGACAGTAATGGTGCCTGCAGACCGCTCGCCGTGAGCGCTTCCCTGCACAAGAATTTCTCGAGATGAAATAGTTGATACATCAGTTGAATACGGCCAGGACAAGGTGCCGATAGACGTATGGGAGATAAACAACTCGGCTTCGTCACCAACAACAACGCGTCGCAACGGCACATCGACAGCAACCACATAGCGCTTGTCGCCACCACCAAGGCCAAGGCCGCGCCTCTGACCGAGTGTTACTAACTCAACTGCTGGCACTTCGCCTACTTGCGTGCCAGTTCCATCAACAACCGTTGCAGAATTAAACGTCAGACGTGGTTCTAGGAAGCCTGCACGGCCAATGGTTGAACCGATAAAGCACACATCTTGACTATCGGGCTTAGCCGCAGTGCGTAAACCGCCACTAGTAGCCAATTCACGAACATCTGATTTCTGCATATGACCAACTGGAAACATGACATAGGCCAAGTCTTCAGCAGACAACATATGCACCACATAACTCTGATCTTTTGCTGCATCCGCACCACGTGCCAAGCGCAAGGTTCCGTCAACGTCAATCACGCGTGCATGGTGACCTGTAGCAACCGCATCAAAGCCCAATGCACGACCACGTTCAATAAGTTTGTCGAATTTCAAATGTCGATTGCATTCAATACAAGGGTTCGGCGTGGTGCCCTGAACGTGAGATGCCACGTACGGTTCAACTACATGCTCGTTGAATTCTTCAGAAAAGTTAAAGACCAAGTGATCAATGCCCACTTGTTGTGCAACCCTGCGAGCATCGTCAACATCAGATACGGAACAGCAACCTGTATCGCTTTCGCCACCCCATAAACGCATGGTGACTCCGACAACATCATGACCCTGATCACGAAGCACTAACGCTGCAGCTGATGAGTCAACGCCGCCAGACATAGCTAGAAGTACTTTCATGATGTCACCGCCCCCAGTCGTGCTGCAGCTGTAATTGTCGCATCGATTGCAGCAGAAACATCGCTTTCGGTGGTGGTGTGCCCAAGACTAAAACGCAGCGAGCCCTTGATACGTCCGCGTGAAACACCCATGGCCGCAAGTACATGCGATGGCTCCATAGCGCCACTTGCACACGCCGATGCAGCTGACACGCACACATTTGCCTCGTCCAACAGGTACAGCAATGATTCGCTCTCAAGATTTTCTAGGCACACATGTGCGGTGCCAGCAGTGCCGGTTCCTGGAGCAAGTGTGGCCGTAGCGCATTCAATGCGTGTGGTGATTCCGTCAATCAATTGATCACGTAATTTGCCAAGCCTGGCCACTTCAGAATTGCGATTCTTATCTGTCAATGAAAGCGCAATGGAAGTACCCACAATGCCAGCAACGTTGTGCGTTCCACTGCGACGATCACGTTCTTGTCCGCCACCGAGAATAAGTGGTTCCAATGTTGCGCCTTCACGCAGCACCATGATTCCCATTCCTTTAGGGCCACCAAATTTATGTGCTGACAGCGTGAGGCAGTCAACATGTGACCACACTGTTCGTAAGTCAATCCAACACGCAGCCTGCACGGCATCTGTGTGAAACAGAGCGTCTGGTGCCTGGCGTCGAACTGCGTGTGAGATGTGTTCTAAATCCGAAATTGCACCAGTCTCGTTATTCACTGTCATGACGGACACCACAGCAACATTGTCTAGGTCTGTCAGTACTGCGCGCATGACATCAGGGTCAACTGATCCTGCAGGTGAAACGGGCACCACAGTGCCTCCTATGTGCTCGACACAATGCAACACAGCATGATGTTCTGTAGCTCCACACACTGCGGTTCCACCTGTTCGACGAGTAGCGCCGAGAACCGCAGCGTTGGCACCCTCGGTTCCGCCACTTGTGAAAATCACTTCACCGGGGCGACATCCGATAACTTCAGCGACCACATCTCGTGCTTCATCAATGACCTGGCGGGCTTCACGCGCAAATCGATGCGAACCCGATGGGTTTGCGTACATCACGTCGCCGTACTTACCCATTGCATCACGGGCCTCTGGTCGCAACGGAGACGTTGCGGCATGATCGAGATACACGTACGAACGTGGTGAATCGGTGATCTCGGTCATGTCTTCAGGCTACCGATGCGTCCCCTCGCACATGGTCGTGGTGGACTAGTACCTGATGAGCAACGACCACGAGAACCCCTATGGCGTTGACGGATACGACGCGACCACGTATGGCGATTCCTTTGCCGAGGTGTACGACCAGTGGTACGCAGGTCTCGACGATGCCGACTTTCTTGAATCCATCGTCAGTTCCCTCTCCAGTGAGCCAGTCCGAGTTCTCGAACTTGGTGTCGGCACGGGTCGACTAGTGACCCAATGGCTATCGTTGCGTCCGACATCTGGCGACACCATTGTTGGTATTGATTCATCGACAGCCATGTTGCAGATAGCGCAAGAAAAGAACTTCCCTGCTTCCGTCTCGTTCATCTGCGGTGACTTTTCAGAACAATTACCAGACGGCCCGTTTGATGTTGTCTTCATCGGATACAACACGCTCTTCAACGTGCCAGACGAATCAGCCCTACAAAACTGCATCAGCCGCGTCAATCGCGCCCTTGCCCCAAGTGGATCCCTCTATATCGACGCAGTTATTCCGAATTCAACGGAAGCATCCTCACATGAGTCCATCCAAACCATGGCCACGGGAGAACAAGTGCTCGCAACCAGCCACCACGACCCACTGTCTCAGCGTATTGCTGGCACTTTCACACACCTCGGCCCGGAACACGGCTCGCAGGTTCGGTCATGGGCAGTTCGTTACTTCACTCCACCCCAACTTGATGCAATTGCCGAGCAATCTGGATTGACTTTGTTCTCTCGTTATGCCGACGGGCGTCAGGCTCCGTTTACTTCTGATTCATATCGTCACGTCAGTCGGTATTCACCTACCGTGTGACTTTCGTGGGCCGATAATCCACCGAAATCAGGGCTTTTCGGCCTATCCTGAACAGGTAATGAGCCAACTTCGTCTCAATCTTCTCACCGGCCGTTGGGTCACGGTGGTGCCATCTCGAGCTAAACGCACGAGCGACTTTGCTCCACGTGCACAAAAAGTTGAAAACGATCCTGATCGTGAATGCCCATTTTGTCCTGACAGCACTCTTGCGCACGACGATGTTCCGCTTTGGGAAAACACTGACGCAGCAGGCAACTGGCAATTGCGCGTTATCGCTAACCGCTACCCCGCATTCGAAGGCGACGAGTCACTTGCGGTACGCAACCTTGGCCCTGTGCACGTAATGGCTGAAGCCAGCGGCACTCACGAAGTGTTCGTGTACTCGCCAAAGCATGAAGTGAGACTTGATCAACTCTCAGATGATCAGATCGCACAACTCATGGCTGCGCTGAAGGCTCGCTTTATTGCACATGCCAATACACCGAACATTCGATACACGCAAGCAATTGTGAACCACGGTCGTGAAGCCGGCGCATCACTTGCTCACCCGCACGGACAGTTGCTCGGCCTTCCGTTCGTGCCTGGCGAAATTCTTGAAGAAGAGCGTGCATTCGAACGTTTCAAAGGTGGATGCATTGTGTGCACCACTACCGAAGCAGAATCAAACAACGAACGTTTCGTACTTGAGAACGATCACGCCATGGTTATCTGCCCGTTCTGGTCATCTAGCCCATATGAATTGCTCATCATGCCGAAGGATCACCAGCAACATCTCACTGATTCTTCAGAAGATGCACTCACCGGAGTCGGTATTGCTGTTCGAGACGCCCTCAAGCACCTTGTTGCCACACTCGGCGACATTGCTTTCAACCTTGTGTTCCATACAGCCCCATCACACCACGAGGGCACGTACCACTGGCATGCACACTTGTTTCCAAAGCTCACCACCACTGCCGGATTCGAACGCGGCACAGGCGTGATGATCAACATCATTGCACCTGAATTTGCTGCCGACGCACTACGCCGCGCCGCAGTTGGCGTTTAATTCATGGGAAGCATTCGCGTAGCAATTGATATCAACGCAAGCACACAACGCGTGTGGGAGGTTGTTGAACCAATTGAGCGTCACGTTGACTGGATGGCAGATGCTGTTGCAATCCGCTTCAAGACAGATCAAACCCGTGGCACAGGCACTCAGTTCTATTGCGACACAAAAGTTGGGCCCATCAATCTTGTCGACGAGATGACAATCACTTCATGGGTTCCTGAAAA
>JANQYF010000012.1 GCA_030729045.1 Ilumatobacteraceae bacterium | reverse complement strand
TTGCCTCGCTCATGCATGAAGCCGCACACCGACTTCTCTTCAGGCATCGTGGCGCCAATGATTGGGTTGGCAATTGGTTACTCGGATTCCCCGTCATCACCAGCACGCCTGCATACCGTCGTGTACATATGGCACATCATCGTGAAGAGTTTGGCCCTGAAGAACCAGACTTTGCGCTGTACGCCAACTACCCAATTGCAAAAGACAGCCTTCGTCGCAAACTAGTGCGCGACATTTCAGGACAAACAGGTGCCCGTTTATTTCGCAATCAGTTGCGCGGTTTCAAATCAACCGATGCACGAGTTCGCAACACTTTGTGGAAGATGACTGCAGTACAAATAGTTATTGCATCATTGTTCGTTCTTGCAGGCCATCCGTGGCTGTACCCCATCATGTGGGTGTTGCCGTATTTCACGTTGTGGCGTGTCATCAACCGTTTACGTTCCATCGCCGAACACGGCGGACTTCGCGCAGACTCTGATCGACGCATCACCACTCATTCGGTCGTCCAACACCCGCTTGCGCGGTTTTATTTGGTGCCGTACAAAATCGGCTTCCACTTGGCCCACCATGTGGATGCCGGCGTGCCCTTTCGTCACTTGCCCCGGTATCACCAGCTCTTGCGATCTGCTGAGTACGCAGATGATGTGGTGGAGTACCCCTCGTACATGGCCATCTGGAAGGCCATGGCCCGGTAGGACTTAGTTAACACTACGTCCGTAGTGCTAATTACAGAGTCCTGCCTAGACTGACTTCGTGACCGAATTATTCCGCATCAGCGACCTTCATGCCCGCCCCGTCACGGATGACACCGACCCCACAGATGAAATTCTGCGTGGCGTCACCTTGTCTATTGCCGCCGGCGAAGTACACGCCATCATGGGCCCAAATGGTTGCGGCAAATCAACACTTGCCAGCACCCTTCTCGCGTCTCCCGAATACGAAGTAACAAGCGGCGACCTTTTCTTCAAAGGTGACAACATCACCGAATGGACAACCGATGTTCGCGCCAAGGCCGGCATCTTTCTTGCGTTTCAATACCCACAAGAAATAGCTGGCGTCTCAGTTATTCAGTTCTTGCGTCAGTCCTTGTCAGCACGTAAAGGCATTGACCTTTCCGTTCTTGAATTGCGTTTGTCTGCAATGGACTGGATGAAGCGCCTCGGCATGGATTCATCATTCGTCGACCGTTACCTCAACGAAGGATTCTCAGGCGGCGAAAAGAAGCGCAACGAAATCATGCAGATGGCTTTGTTGGAACCAGACTTTGCAGTTCTTGACGAAACAGACTCAGGTCTCGACATCGACGCTTTGCGCATCGTTGCAAAAGGCATTCGCGAAGTACGCGTTGATCGCCCGAACATGGGCATCCTTCTCATTACGCACTACCAACGCCTGCTTGACGAACTACAGCCAGACCACGTACACATCATGATTGATGGTCGCATTGTGAAGTCAGGTGGCATGGAAGTTGCAGCAGAACTAGAAAAGAATGGCTACGAGGCCTACAAGGCAACCGTGTGATGAGTTTTGATGTGCAGAAAGTGCGCGCTGACTTTCCAGTGCTCGCAGAGTTAATCAACGGCAAGCCGTTGGTCTATCTCGATTCTGCCAACACATCACAAAAGCCAAATGCCGTCATTGATGCAATGACTCACTTCATGCAACATGGATATGCACCAACAAACCGCAGTGCATATCAATTAGCCGCAGAAGCAACCGACAAATTTGAAGGTGCCCGCGCAAAAGTTGCAGCTTTTATCAACGCACCCAAAGTGCACGAAGTCATTTACACAAAGAACGCCACCGAAGCACTGAACCTCATTGTTCGTTCATGGGGTACAGCGAATCTTTCAGCTGGTGACGCCGTAGTTCTTACACACATGGAACACCACGCCAACATTGTTCCGTGGCAAATGCTTGCTGCAGAACGTGGCTTCACCATTCGTTGGGTCCCGCTTACCTCAGACGGACTTCTTGATCTCAGCAATCTCTCCACATTGCTCGATGGCGCAAAAGCTTTTTCATTCACTGCAATGTCCAATGTTCTCGGCACCATTAACCCCACTGCGGAACTGTGCGCAGCAGCCCACAAGGCCGGCGCAATAGCAATTGTTGATGCATGCCAAGCAGTGCCTCACATGCCAACAGACGTTCAAGCATGGGACGCAGACTTCGTTACTTTCAGTAGCCACAAAATGGTCGGCCCATCCGGTCTCGGAATTCTGTGGGGACGCGAAGCGCTTCTTGATGCAATGCCACCATTCCTTGGTGGCGGCAACATGATTTCTGACGTGAAACTTGAAGGTTTCACATACGCAGAATTGCCCGCAAAGTTTGAAGCAGGAACACAACCAGTTATTGAAGCCATTGGTCTCGGTGCTGCTGTTGATTACTTGTCCGCAATCGGCATGGACAATGTGCGAGCACATGAACAGGACATCACCGTCCTTGCATTGAACTCATTGAATGACCGCTTCGGTAGCGATATCACTATTCACGGAAGTACTGATGCTGCACTTCGCGGAGCAACCATCAGCTTTGCGTATCGCGACGTGCACCCCCATGACATCAGCCAAGTTCTCGACCAAAACAATGTCTGCGTCCGCGCTGGCCACCATTGCGCAAAGCCCCTGATGCGCCTCTTGGGGGCTAACGCCACTGTTCGTGCCAGTTTCTACCTGTACAACACCCCTTCGGATGTCACCGCCCTGTGCGATGCCCTATCCGAAGCGGGAGACTTCTTCACCCTCTAACCTCATACTCGGAGATTCATATGCCCGGATTAGAAGACCTATATCGCGAAATCATTCTCGATCATTACAAGAGCCCTCGTAATCGCGGCTCCCTTGAACCGCCTGCTGTGCGCAGTGAAGGTCACAACCCATTGTGTGGCGACGAAATCGAAGTGTTTCTCATTATCAAAGACGGCATTGTTGACGACATCAAAATTGGTGGCCAAGGATGTTCCATCAGTCAAAGTTCTGCTTCCATGATGAGCGCTGCTGTTAAAGGCAAACCAGTCGAACAAGCTCGTGCACTCATTCATCGCTTCAAACACATGATGTCAATTGATGAAGGTGGCGAAGAGCCAGACACGTCTGCTCCGCTCGGAGATCTTGAGGCACTACAAGGTGTTGTGAAGTTCCCTGTTCGCATCAAGTGCGCTGTTCTGTCTTGGAACACGCTCGCTGAAGCCCTTGATATTGCTGCCGAATAACGCATTGCCCACTCGGCCATTCAATTCACAGTTAGCCTTTACCTCACGATGAAATCCCCCATTCGCATCGCCCTTACCGTTCTTGTTGCGTGTGTTCTCTTACCCACGTCACTCGTGATTGCAGAAGGCTCTGACACCGCTACACCTGACACAACTGCGCCAACAACTCCGCCCGAGATTGTTTCCACCACAGTTCCAGCACCAACGACTACAACAACCACCTTGCCGCGCGTCTCACGACCACAACGTGGCAGAGCGTCAATTGGTTTCACCCGTATTGTTCTCGACGAACAACGCGTGTACGTGTACAACCACCGTAAGCGTCTCATTGCCACCCTTCCTGTATCGACTGGTGTAGATGATCAGACCCCAGTCGGCACCTTCAAAGTGTTCTCGCAGTCTGTACAGGCGTATTACGCACCAAGCCCAAACGAGCGCATGCGCTGGATGACACGATTCACCAAGGGCCGCGAGGGCGGGAACATCGGCTTCCACGGCATTCCCTACAAAGTCACGAAGAGTGGCGAGATTCCATTTTTCACCCCTCTTGGTGTTGCGCCCTCGTCCCATGGCTGCATCCGCATGCGTGTTGCTGACGCCAAATGGCTATTTAAGAACATGAAGATCGGCACTGTCGTGTCGGTCGTGCGTTCCAGGGGCTGACAACACTCCTTCTTGGTAGTAAGTTCACCTCATCACTTCTGATTCGGGGGAACCATGGTCACACGCGCAACATTCAAATCTTTTGAAGAGTCAACCAAAGAAGAATGGGCCAACATCATGGTCTGCCTTCAAGAGACTCAAGCAATGGTGTCCACTCGCATTATCGAACAGATGAAAATGCTCGAACTTGATCAAGGCGGTTTCCCTGTGAACCGCCTCGAGCACTGCTTGCAAACTGCAACACGCGCAGAAAAAGATGGCCGTGATGCTGAGTACATCGTGTGTGCACTCATCCATGACATCGGCGACAACCTTGCGCCATTCAATCATCCGGAAATTGCTGCTGGCATCGTGAAGCCTTTCGCGTCAGAAGCCAACTGGTGGATGGTGAAGCACCACGGAATCTTCCAGGGCTACTACTTCTGGGACCACATCGGTCTTGACAAAAACGCACGTGAGCAGTTCCGCGGCCATGAGTACTTCGAATACACCGAAGAGTTCTGTGCAAAGTACGACTCGCCTGCATTCGACACCGAGTACGTCAGCGCACCGTTGTCACACTTTGAACCACTCATTCATGAGATGTTCAAGCCAAAAGGTCGCTAACACAGAGAAATAACCTCTGTTCATTTTCTCCGGACGGAGGTGGCAGTAGTTTCATAGCCACCCCTCACATCGGAGACACTCATGAAAATCACCCTTCTCGGAACCGGAAGCCCATTGCCAAGTGCAACATGCGCTGGCCCATCAACTCTTGTTCAAGCAGATAATCAACACATTCTTGTTGACGCTGGTCGCTCTGTAGTTATGCGCCTTCTTGCCGCAGGTTGCCCTCCTCCATTCGTGTCGGCAGTTCTCCTGACCCACTTACACAGTGACCATATTTCCGACTTGAACGATGTCATCACAACTCGTTGGATTGCCTCACCTGCAGCAACACCGCTTCCTATCTACGGTCCTATTGGCACAAAGAAGATGGTCGACGGATTGCTCGCCATGTTGTCGCAAGACGAGGGATACCGCCTTGCACATCACACAGACCTGCGTGCGGCTGGCGGAATGAAACTGGAAGTCCACGAAATCGAAGCTGGTCACACGTTTGCAATCGGTGGCGTTTCTATTTCAGTTCACGAAACAGACCATCGTCCTGTTGCTCCAACAATTGGTTTCCGTATCGAGCACGGCGGCACCGTTGCTGCACTTGCTGGCGACACCATTCCATGTGAAGGCCTCTACGGCATGTGCAAGGACGCTGACTTCTACGTTCAGACAGTGATTCGTGAAGATCAGGTTCGTTCGTTGGCTCCATTGGTTCCAACTGGCGAGCGTTTTCTTGACATCATCGATTACCACTCAACCGTGCAACAAGCTGCGCAAACAGCAACAAAGTGCGGCGTAAAGACTTTGGTTCTCACTCACTTCGTTCCAGCAATTCAGCCAGGCGGCGAAGCCGAATGGCACGCAATGGCTGCTGAGTTCTTCTCCGGTGAAATCATCATCGGACCAGACCTCACTTTTGTTGAGAAGTAGCGAAACGCACTCCGACAACTGCAACGGCCAGTCCGGCAATTGCAAGTAAACCGAGGCGCTCACCAAACAGCACTGCGCCTTCAATTGTTGACAACGCTGGCGTCAAGAAAAACAAACTGCTGACTTGTGCTGCTGCTTGTCTGTGCAACAACCACAGCATGATCAAGATTGCAGCAATCGACAACACACCAACCGCCCACGCAAGTGACAAAACACTGCGTGTTGTCACTGTGAATTGCCACCCTTCACTGGTGACGGCACAAATTCCCAGAGCCACAGCGGTTACGAAATACTGAATTGA
>JANQYF010000011.1 GCA_030729045.1 Ilumatobacteraceae bacterium | reverse complement strand
CCATGAGAGTTCCGTCTTCAGCGAACATATGCACGAGTCCGTGCCCAAAGCCGCGCGCTACGCCTTGAACGCGAATATCAAGAAGTACCCACGTAGTGGGGACCAAGTTCATAACCCGCAAGGTGTTGTCGAGAGAATTACCGCCGCCACGAATGCCAAGAGCCTGGCCAACGCCACGCGGCACAAAGTCGCCCAATACTCCAAGAGCTGCCGCATCAACACCTTCGATGACCTGCGGTAAACGCGCCCACATGACTGTTTGGCCGTCACCAGGAGAGCCGTCGAGTTCTGTTTCAGAGCGGGCCTTCACCACGCGCTCTTCCATAAAGTCGTGAATGGTGCCCTCTGCAATATGGCGATGACGCCAGTTCTCGTATTCATCAGGGCGACCAGCCTCTGGGGCCTTTACGAACTGACCAGCATGTTCAAAACTACGGTCACCAAGCGCTGCATTCACCGTGATGATTTCTCGCTCCCCCACGTGACCTACAACACGAGCCTGCGTGATTGCGTTGCCTTCAACAGGCACGATGACATCAATGTCCATCACTTCGCCAGGACGGGCGTAACTGAGGTACTGAGCTGTGGCCCAGACGACGTTTCTACCCGTCGTACCTTCCATTGCTGAGATGGCTGCCCCGAGGGCGCTACCGCCATATAGAAAGTTTCCGCCTGTGCATAACCGAAGATCTACCGGTAAATGCCAGCGATAGGGGTTATGGGTCTGTTGCAGACCGAGAAAAGCACGACTATCCATGAGCGTTACCACCCTACTTGCTCACGCGTTTTCCGTCAGGGTCGAAGGTTTCGTTCGTGGACTAAATTGCACTTATGACTGATACACCATGGCAAGGCGATGCATGTTCGCTAGTAGACGAATTCAGAGCTGGACGCAGGTCCCCTAAAGAAGAATTGCAAGCAACATTGTCTGCAATTGCAACTAGTTCGTTGAACTGCATTTCATTTCTTGATGGCGATGGTGCGTTAGAGCGAGCAGAGCACGCTGATGTTTCACTTCCATTCGGTGGAGTTCCAATGGCTGTCAAAGAACTTGACTACGTGAAAGGTTGGCCGTCAACTGAAGCATCAGTTCCATTTGCGGATCGTAAATCAGAACACACATCAACAATGGTGTCTCGTCTCATTGCTGCTGGTGCAAATCATTTTGGTCTCACTACTGCAAGTGAATTCGGCGGCGTCAATGTCACTCGTACCGTTCTGAACGGTGTTACTCGTAACCCATGGGACACAACTCGAACTCCGGGCGGATCATCTGGCGGAGGCGCTGCGGGAGTAGCAGGTGGTTTATTCACACTCGGAACTGGTGGCGATGGCGGAGGCTCCATTCGTATTCCAGCCGGATTCACAGGCCTTGTGGGTTTGAAGTCGACCTTCGGACGTATCCCACGTGGCCCTCACGTTGAATATGGCAACCTCACAGTGACCACTGGCGGCATGACACGTAGCGTGCGCGACACTGCACGCTGGTTTGATGTGTGCAACGGCCACCATGCATCAGACCCGCTCAGCCTTCCTCGTGTTGAGGGGTGGGAAAACGCACTCGGCACCGTGAATGTCGCAGGCCTTCGCGTTGCCATCGTTCAAGATTGGGACGGTGCTGTTCTGTCTCCAGCTATGTGGAATGTATTGCTTGAAGCGGCCGACCATCTTGTTGCATCTGCCGGCCTTCGCCGCATTGATGGCGTCAACACAGAACTTCCTCGCATGGGCGCTGCGTGGTCAATCAGCGGAATGATTGAAATTAGAGCAGCACTTGGTGACATGTGGCCAGCATGTGCAGACGACTTAACACCAGAGATGCGTGCTGGGTTGCAGTTAACAGAAGGTCGTTACGGCGAAGCTGAGCGAACAAAAATTGAAGCACGGCGCGCAGCTGTGAACCTACGAATGAGTCAAATTTTTGATGAAGTTGACCTCGTCATCACTGCGACGAATCCTGATATTGCATTTCCTGCTGAAGGCCCGCTTCCGAACACCTTCGGTGGCATCAAGGCTGGCGGTGCAAACAATGGCCTTTTGACATTCCCGTGCAATTTGCATGGGAACCCTGGCATCTCCGTACCTGCAGGCTTTGTTGACGGACTTCCAGTTGGACTGCAAATCATCGGACCGCATTTCAGCGAACAAATTCTTCTTGAACTTGCCTTACGTCTTGAGAGAGAACGACCATGGCCATTAGTTGCAACGGGGGCACCAATATGAGCATTGATCACAGCCAAGGACCACTCACCGGCATTCGTGTCGTTGACATGTCCGTCATGATTTCAGGACCACTTGCAGGCATGACACTTGCAGACCAAGGAGCTGAAGTCATCAAAGTTGAGTCACCAGGACTTGGCGACATGATGCGCTATCTCGGTTCGCAAAAGAATGGCATTACAGGTATTTATGCGCTGCACAACCGCGGCAAGAAATCTCTTGTCGTAGACCTAAAAAAGCCAGAAGGAACTGAAGTTCTTCGTTCCCTTGTTGCAACTGCTGACGTTCTTATTCAAAACTTTCGCCCAGGTGCAGTTGAACGTTTAGGTTTCGGCTACGAAGCCGTACGCGCCATCAACCCAAACATTGTGTATGTCTCCATTGCTGGTTTTGGTGCAGACGGCCCAAGCAGCAACCGCCGTGTGTACGACAACGTAATTCAGGCAGCTTCTGGCCTTGCTTCAGTACAAACAGATGCAGCAACTGGCAAGCCAGCAATCTTTAAACACCTCATTTGCGACAAGGTCACGGCGTACACCGTTGCTCAAGCAATCACGGCTGCATTATTTGCACGCGAACGCGGTGCAGGCGGCCAACACATCACCGTCTCCATGCTTGATGCAGCCATCGCATTCACCTGGCCAGACTGTGCCATGGATGTCGCTCTTCTTGATGAAGATGCGCTGCGCACTGCAACAATTTCATCGGCTTATTCGGCCATGGAATTCAAAGATGGCTACGCAACATCTTCAGTTGTCACGCAATCAGAATTCGAAGGTTATTGCGCTGCGCTCGGAGTACCCGAAGTGGCCCAAGATGAACGATTCAAAGATCGTGAAGCGCGAGCAGTTAATGCTGTTGCTCTGAAAGAAATCGTGGTTCAACAATTGCGAACCATTTCAGTACATGACTTTCTAGAAGGTGCACTTGTTCATGACGTGCCGGCTTCCGGGCTGAACACATTGGCAACTGTCGTTGATGACCCACAAGTCATTCACAACGAAACGTTCTTCATTCGCGAGCACCCTCAAGCAGGCTCAATGCGAGAAGTACGCAATGCCCCTCGCTTTAAGGGAACACCAACAAAAACGCAGCCGCCAGCCCCTGCCATGGGTGCTGATTCAGACGAAATCGTCTCGTCTCTTGGTCTTGATGCAGCTGCTCTACGAGCAGCGGCAATCATTTTCTGATTACTTCGTGAGGCTTCTGCCCACGATCTCTTTCATAATTTCCGTAGTTCCGCCATAGATGGTTTGGATACGACTATCTGCCCATGCACGTGCGATTGGGTATTCCAACATGTAGCCATACCCGCCGTGAAGTTGCAGACACTTATCGACAACTCTGTTCTGCAATTCAGTCACCCAGAATTTTGCAGCTGCTGCTTGCTCTGCAGACAAGCGTCCTTCACAATGCAATTCGATGCACCTGTCTACATAGACCTGGGCAATTTGAACCTCTGTTGCAATTTCAGCAAGAACAAACTTTGAATTCTGGAAGGTTGCAATGGACTGACCAAAAGCTTTGCGGTCTTTTGTGTAATCGAGTGTTGCCTGAAGCGCTGCCGATGCGACTTTGACGCCACCAACTGCCATATTGAGACGTTCTTGCGCCAAGTTCTGCATGAGGTACACGAATCCTTGGCCTTCAACGCCCAACATGTTCTCGCTCGGAACTTCCACGTCGGTAAAGAACAACTCAGCTGTGTCTTGGGCGTGCATACCAAGTTTGCTGAGGTTGCGTCCGCGCTCAAAACCCTTCATTCCACGCTCAAGAATTAACAAAGATAGCCCGCGGTGACCAGGCTGATCATTGGTGCGCACAGTGGTGATAACCAAGTCGCTATTTATGCCGTTGGTGATAAAAGTCTTTGCACCGTTAACTACCCACGTGTCGCCACGGCGCACAGCAGAGGTGCGAACGTTTGCCACGTCACTTCCGGTGTTTGGCTCTGTGATTGCCAAAGCACCAATCAGTTCGCCCTTCACCATTTTCGGAAGCCAGCGTTCCTTCTGGTCATCAGTTGCAAGCCCTAAGTAATACGGCAGCACAATGTCGTTGTGCAGCGTCATTCCGTTTGCACTTCCGATTACTCCGGTCTCTGACACTTCCTCTTGCATGATGGCGCCGAACTTGAAATCGGTAACACCGCCGCCGCCGTATTGTTCTGGCACGTGGTACCCGAGAAAGCCAAGCTTTCCTGCCGCTAACCAAATGTCGCGAGGAACGATTCCGTCTGTTTCCCACTTCTCATGATGAGGCACAACCTCTTTGTCCAGCCACTGGCGAAAAGCCGCACGAAACTGTTCATGCTCGGCGTTGTAGATGGTGCGTTCGAAAGTTTCCATAGGTGCCACGCTAGGCGTTGGCGCCGTAACCGCACAGGTCGTGCCACCAGCCAAGTCCGACTACGCTCGGAAACATATGGGCACACTTGCAATGACACAGTCCGAGAGAGAGCAGTTCCTATCCGAACTGCACGTTGGAGTCCTGGGGATCGAACGGCCGGACGGCCCTCCACTGACCGTCCCTGTCTGGTACATCTACGAGCCAGGTGGTGAACTGTGGTTCCTCACATCCCTCGACTCGGTAAAGGGCCGCCTTCTGCAGCAATCAATGCGGTTCAGTCTGTGTGCACAGACTGAGTCACTCCCCTACAAGTACGTGTCAATCGAGGGAACCGCCACCATTTCCACTGCCGATAAAGAACTACACAGTCGACCCATGGCGCATCGCTATCTGGGCGTCAAGGGTGGAGACAGCTACGTCGAGAGCGAAGCCGGCGACGAAGATGGTGAGTCGGTGCGTATTTCAACAACACCCGAGCGTTGGTTCACCGTCGACTATTCGAAGATCTAGGCGAGAACAGCCCGCGCCACTAGGTCGGTGCCAAATGCCGTGAGAATCGCTAAGTACAACAAGCCCGTTGCGGCCATCACAGCTGAATAACTGCGCTCTTTCAGAGCAGCCCGTGTGACTTCAATGAGGACTGCAGTTGTAATGGCACAGGCCACCCAGAACCATCCGAGAGTGCCATTCCAGCCATCGTCAACAGCGCCAGTGAGAACACTGATCATGCCCGTTGGAATAAGCATGACTGCAATTTCGATTGGCAGAATCCAACGAAGAGCATTTACCAATTCATTCAAAATCGAACGTGGCATTCCTGGCTGCACTAAGTACCAATGACCAAGCAACATAGCGTCGCTGATTGCACCAAGAAACACGGTGCCTACAGCAACTCGCAGAAGGTTTGTACTGATGTTGCCAACACCATCCGTTGCGTGCACTGCAGCCGCAATGAGACCAATCACACCAATCGCTGGTCCGAGTAAATCCAACTTCACATTTGTACGACGAACAGTTGCAATCGCAACTACTGCGACTCCTATTGCTGCAATGTCTCGTACCGGAACAAAGTCAGTAGCAATGCCAGCTGCTGCAGCACCCGCAGCAAGTACGCAAAAAGTTCCGCGTAACAACCATCCGTAGCCAGCACTGATCTCGTGTTTGCGAGTAGTGAACCACAGGAACAAAAGCCCGCCAGTTGCCCATTG
>JANQYF010000010.1:17785-30310 GCA_030729045.1 Ilumatobacteraceae bacterium | reverse complement strand
GGCGTTGACCACGACCGAGACACATCAAATGCCAGAGACCGCGCGCTCGTCACAGCGTCATTTCGCAGAGTGATTTCAACAATGCCCCGGGCCTCTGTTGTCACATAGACAACATCCCCATCGTCGCTCCACACATGCACCCCACCAGACAGCCCACGACCGCGCAAGGGCGCATCAGAATAGAGATCAACGGATGCATTGCCGTCAACTGCCCACATCCGCAGAATGGCAGAGGCGCCGTCTGAGACAACTCCTGACACCCATTGACCCCCAGGGCGCACCAGGACGTCAGTAATCTCGACACCCGGAAGGCACAGCTGAATTGGCAGAACGGACACGAACGCAGGTTAGTCAGGGCACTAGGTTTGTATGTGATGACTACTGAACGCCCAGACCGTAACCTCGCCCTCGAACTCGTACGCACCACCGAATCTGCCGCCATGGCAGCCAGTCGATGGGTCGGGCGCGGAGACAAACTGGGAGCCGATGGCGCCGCAGTGGACGCCATGCGCATGGTGCTCAGCACTGTGCCAATGAGCGGCATCGTTGTCATTGGTGAAGGCGAAAAAGACGAAGCCCCCATGTTGTTCAATGGCGAACATGTCGGAGACGGCTCGAAGCCAGACACAGACGTCGCAGTTGACCCAATCGACGGAACATCACTCACAGCATCAGGCAAAGGCAATGCAATCTCAGTGATTGCAGTATCCGAGCGTGGCACCATGTTTGATCCGGGCCCATGTTTCTATATGGAAAAAATCGCAGTTGGCCCTGACGCGGTTGGCTCAATCGACATCACCGCGACTCCAACCCAGAACCTCAAATGGATTGCCAAGGCAAAAGGTGAAAGTGTTCGCGACCTAACAGTGATGATTCTTGAGCGCCCCCGTCACGACGACCTCATCGAAGAAGTTCGTGCCTCAGGCGCGCGCATCAAGCTGATTTCAGATGGTGACATTTTCTCTGCAATTGCAACGGCCTGGCCAAATGCCGGCGTTGACGTCATGTTTGGTATCGGCGGAACACCTGAAGGCGTTGTTGCTGCCGCTGCATTGAAGTGCATGGGTGGCGAAATTCAAGGCCGCCTGTGGCCTCGTAATGACGAAGAACGTGCTGCAGCAATCGCTCAGGGCTACGACCTCAGTCGTATTTTGAACACCGACGACTTAGTCAAAGGTGATAATTGCTTCTTCGCTGCGACCGGTGTTACTGATGGCGAATTACTACAGGGCGTTCGCTTTACTCCTGGCCTTGTGCACACACAAAGCTTGGTAATGCGCTCACGCAGTGGAACAGTGCGCCTAATTGACGCACAACACAGGCTCGACAAGATCAGCGAATTCTCCGCAATTGACTACAGCTGAGATACTAAAAAGTCACGAATAGTAGACCTCCAAGCCTGCCTAAAACACGGGCCCAGAGTGCGGCTACTGTCTGGTAATGGAAAGCCATTTCGCCACTATCTGGGAAAACATCGCCGATTCAATCGGAGATTCTCCCGCAATCACTCACGGTTCTGTCACTCGCACGTGGAGCCAATATGACGAACGCGCAGCACGAATAGCCACCGCGCTTGTTGAGGCAGGCCTCAAGCCCGACAGCAAGGTTGGTTTGTATCTCTACAACTCAAACGAATACTTAGAAGCACAGTTCGCGACCTTCAAGTTTCGCGGTGTTCCTGTCAACGTGAATTACAGGTATCTCGATGAAGAACTGCTGTACTTGCTTGAAAACAGTGATTCAGAAGTTCTCTTTTTTCATTCTTCACTTGGTGATCGAGTTGCCCGAGTCATCGACCGCCTTCCGAAATTGAAATTGCTTGTTGAAGTTTCTGATAGCGATGATCACCATGTCCCTAGCGCAGTTCCCTATGACAGCTTCTTTGCTGAGCACGAACCGATGCCGCGAATCACACGCAGTGACGACGACATTTACATGCTGTACACCGGTGGAACCACTGGAATGCCAAAGGGTGTCATGTACCAAATGGGATCTCTCGTCGATTCGTTTATAGCCAACGGACTCATGTTGCTTGGGGTTACCCCGCCATCTGACATCGCTAATCTCGGAGCCACTTTGCGTGAAGCTCAGGCAAACGGCGTCCGACCTATTTCCATTCCAGGTTGCCCACTCATGCACGGGACAGGCATGTGGATCGGCGCCATGATGCCATCACTCGCAGGTGCACACATCGTGACGCTAGAAGGTCGAAGTTTTGATGCACACGAGTTATTCCGTGTTGTTCAAGACAAACAGGCAACGCATGTCACGGTTGTCGGGGACTCGTTTGTGAAGCCCATGATTCAAGCAATCGATGAAGCCGTCTCACAAGGAACGCCCTACGACACGAGCAGTTTGAGCATGGTCGCTTCATCAGGCGTGATGTGGACCTCTGAAGTGAAACAGGATTTGCTTGATCGGATAGAACAGGTTGTCTTGTTCGACGCCATGGGATCAAGTGAAGGATCCATGGGTATGGCAATCAGCATGAAAGGCCTTCCCCCTGCAACAGCAAAGTTTTCGGTTTCGGCGACCACAAAGGTTTTCACGGAGGACGACCGCGAAGTACAACCAGGTTCGGGGGAAATAGGAAAGGTCGCTGCCGGTGGCGCTGTTCCTATCGGTTATTTCAAAGACCCAGAAAAATCAGTCAAGACTTTTCGCACGATTAACGGTGTGCGCTATTCATTCCCTGGAGATATGGCAACGGTGGAAGCTGACGGTTCACTCACTCTGCTTGGTCGAGGGAGCCAAGTCATTAACTCTGCCGGAGAAAAAATCTTCCCCGAAGAAGTTGAAGAGGCCGTCAAGCGAGTTGATGGAGTTTTGGATTGTCTCGTTGTCGGAATTGATAACGAAAAGTTTGGCCAGGCAGTTACCGCAGTCGAATCTCTTTCCCCAGGTGCAACGGTGGAAGAAACCACAATCATCGCAAGCGTGAAGACCCAGTTAGCCGGTTACAAAGCACCAAAACGGGTCGTGTTTGTTAGCCAAATACCGCGCGCACCTAATGGTAAGGCTGACTACAAGACAGCGCGTGATTTGGCAATTGCTGGGTTGTAAACAGCAATTACAACTTTTTCTCAGTAGAAAAAGTTAATGGCTGGATTCGGTTCCGCCGCAGGCAGCAAGGCGTGCTTGAGCTCGACGTAGCGCCGACTCTGTTGCTGCGTCGGTTTCTCCGCGAGAACTTTCTTGCGCCCGAGCCAAAGCCGCACGTGCTCGCGCAACGTCGATGTCTTCTTCAAGTTCAGCGACGTCAGAAAGAATGGTGACGCGATCAGGACCAACTTCAACAAAGCCGAGGTGAACCGCCAAGTTTTGAATGGTGCCGTCAGACAAGTAGATGCGCGTGTGGTTCTCGGTGAGTGCACCAAGGAACGCCGCATGTCCTGGAAGGAATGCGATTTCGCCACCATCCATTGTGCGGGTGATCACCTGAGTTGACTCTCCGGAAAAGAGAACCCGCTCGGGTGACACAACTTCGACGCGCATTGCGCCCGACGACTCAGCCATTATGCGTTCTCCTGGAGAGCCTTTGCCTTCGCGAGTACTTGCTCCACTGAACCGACGTTCAAGAACGCCTGCTCTGGAACTTCGTCGAGTTCACCATTGATAAGTGCTTCGAATGATTCAACTGTTTCAGCAACAGGAACGTACTCGCCCTTTACGCCGGTGAAGACTTCAGCAACATAGAACGGCTGTGACAAGAAACGCTGAACCTTACGTGCACGTGACACGGTCTGGCGGTCTTCTTCTGACAATTCGTCGAGACCAAGAATTGCGATGATGTCTTGAAGTTCCTTGTAGCGCTGCAAGATTTCCTGCACGCGACGAGCAACTGCGTAGTGACGGTCACCAACAGTTTCTGGTGTGAGAATTGTTGACGTTGAAGCCAATGGGTCCACAGCTGGGTAAATACCAAGTGACGCGATCTGACGAGACAACTCAGTTGTTGCATCGAGGAAGGTGAACGTGGTGAACGGAGCTGGGTCGGTGTAGTCGTCCGCAGGAACGTACACAGCCTGCAGTGACGTAATTGAACGACCGCGGGTTGAAGTAATGCGCTCTTGGAGTTGACCCATTTCGTCAGCAAGTGTTGGCTGGTAGCCCACTGCTGATGGCATACGTCCGAGAAGAGTTGATACTTCAGAACCGGCCTGTACGAAACGGAAGATGTTGTCGATGAACAACAACACGTCCTGGTTCTGTACGTCACGGAAGTACTCAGCCATGGTGAGAGCTGACAATGCAACGCGAAGGCGCACGCCAGGTGGTTCGTCCATTTGTCCGAACACTAAGGCTGCTTTTTCAAACACGCCCGACTCTTCCATTTCCATACGAAGGTCAGTACCTTCACGTGTGCGCTCGCCCACTCCGGCGAACACGGAAACACCACCATGCTTCGAAGCAACACGGTTAATCATTTCGGTAATAAGAACGGTCTTACCAACGCCTGCTCCACCGAACAAACCAATTTTTCCACCAGCAAGGTATGGAGTCAGAAGGTCGATGACCTTAATGCCGGTTTCGAACATGCGCTTTGAAGGCTCGAGTGTGTCGAATGCAGGAGCTGGACGGTGAATGTCCCAACGCTCGATGTCGTCGAAGTCTGAGTTGTTGCCGTCGAGCACATCGCCCCATACGTTCCATACGTGACCAAGTGTGCGGTTACCCACTGGCACTTGAATGCCGTGACCAAGATTGCGCACTGGTGTGTTACGTGAAAGACCGTCAGTTGGCTTGAGACACACGGCGCGTACACGGCTGTTACCAAGCTGCTGTGCAACTTCGGCAAGAACAACTGTGGTTGTGCCTTCGTGTGTGATCTCAAACTGGATCGCTGAGTTCAGTTCGGGTAGCGAACCGCGAGGGAACTCTACGTCGATAACGGGACCAGCAATTGCTACTACCCGTCCGTCTTGTTTTGTATCTGTCATGCTCATTTGGATTGCTCCTATTTGTTCGTTCTTCTAATTTCCCGATGACATGGCTTCGGCACCGCCGACGATTTCCATGATTTCGGTCGTGATCGAGTCCTGACGGGCTCGGTTCATGATTCGGGAAAGATTGTTAATAAGTTCTTCAGCGTTATCAGTTGCTGATTTCATTGCGCGCTGGCGAAATGCATGCTCGGAAGCTGCCGCATTCAACATTGCTGCGTATACGCGAGCCTCAACGTAGCGAGGCAACAAGGTCTCAAGAATTGCTTCTGGAGATGGTTCAAATTCGTAGTCAGCGCCCGCTGCATTTTTTGCATCGCCACCAGCAACAGTTTCTGATTCAAGAGGAACAAGAGGGCGTTGGACCACTTCTTGAGTACCGGATGAAATGAAACGTGTGTAGACAAGTTCAACACGGTCTACTTGGCCTGATGCATAAAGTTCTGTAACGAATTCGCCAACTTCTTTTGCAATTGCATATGTAGGGCTGTCGGTGAAACCGGTGAAGCTCTTTGCAACGTTGTAACCACGGAAGCGGAAATAACCATCAGCCTTACGACCAATTGCGATCACAGTATGTGAACGACCGAGCAGTGCATCTTTTTTGATTTCACCTTCGGTTGCGCGCATGATGCCGGAGTTGTAACCGCCACACAGACCGCGGTCTGCAGTGAGTGCGACATAACAAACGTTCTTGATTTCGCTACGGCCAGCAAGAAGCGGCATTGAACTGCCGGAGCCTGCTGCAGAAAGATCGCGAACAACTTCAGTGATCATGTCGCTGTAGGGAACGGCTGCGACGACGCGTTGCTGCGCCTTCACGATGCGGGATGCAGCAATGAGCTCCATCGCGCGCGTGATTTTTTTCGTCGCCTGTACGGACTTAATGCGTCCGCGCAGAATTCGTTCTTGTCCGCCAGCCACTTAGATCACTCCGTCGCGAGGGTCTTGTTGCTATTTGCCTCACCGACGCCATCAGCATCGGTGGCAGTTGGATCAACTGCAGCAGTCTTTGGAACAGTGATCTTGAAATCAGCTTTGAATGCAGTCACGATGTCGCCCAAGTCAGATGGAACATCTGCCTTCGGGTTCGTACGCAACTCAGCAAGCATCGCACCGTGACGCTCACGGCAGAACTTGAGAAGTTCGGTTTCAAAACGGCTGACATCTGTTGCTGGAATGGAGTCGAGATAACCCTTTGTTCCGGCAAAGATTGAAACAACTTGTTCTTCAACTGGCATTGGCGAGTTGAGTCCTTGCTTGAGCAATTCAACAAGGCGATATCCACGCTCGAGCTGTGCCTTTGACACTGCGTCGAGTTCAGAACCGAATGTTGCGAATGCTTCAAGCTCACGGAACTGAGCAAGGTCAAGCTTCAGTGTTCCTGAAACGCCCTTCATTGCTTTTGTCTGTGCAGCACCACCCACGCGTGACACGGAAACACCCACGTCAACAGCAGGACGAATACCTGATTTGAACAAGTTGTCTTGCAGGTACACCTGGCCGTCGGTGATCGAAATCACGTTGGTCGGAATGTATGCAGATACGTCACCAGCTTTGGTTTCGATAACTGGCAAAGCAGTCAACGAACCAGCGCCGTTTTCATCAGACAATTTCGCAGCACGCTCAAGAAGGCGGCTGTGAAGATAGAACACGTCTCCTGGGTATGCCTCACGGCCTGGTGGCCGGCGAAGAAGCAATGACATCTGGCGATACGCCTCTGCTTGCTTTGACAAGTCATCGTAAACAATGAGCGCATGCTCACCGTTTTCCATCCAGTGCTGGCCAATGGCGCAACCCGAATATGGAGCAAGGTATTTGAACGGTGCAGGCTCTGATGCTGGAGCAGCAACAATGACTGTGTATTCCAACGCGCCGTATTGGCGAAGTGTTTCTACCGTTGAAGCAATGGTGGAACCCTTCTGACCAATTGCGACGTAGATGCACTTCACACCAAGTCCGCGCTGGTTGATGATGGTGTCGATTGCAATAGTGGTCTTACCGGTCTTACGGTCACCAATGATGAGCTCGCGCTGACCGCGACCAATTGGAGTCATGGCGTCAATTGACTTGATACCTGTCTGCAATGGCTCGTGTACTGGCTTACGTCCCATGATTCCGGGAGCCTGAACTTCAACGCGGCGCATGATTGCACCGACGATGTCGCCCTTGCCGTCGATTGGAGTACCGAGTGCGTTTACAACGCGACCAAGCATTGCGTCACCGACTGGGACTGAAAGGATGCGGCCAGTTGCTTTAACTGTCTGTCCTTCTTCAATCGCGTCTGAGTCGCCCAAGACCACTGAGCCGATCAACACTTCTTCAAGGTTGAGCGCAAGGCCTACGGTGCCGTCTTCGAATTCAAGCAATTCGTTTACTTTGCAGTCGGGCAAGCCCGAGATGCGTGCGATTCCGTCGCCCACTTCAGCGACGCGACCTACGGTGCGTGCCTCGAGTGATTGTGTGAAACCGTCTAGGCCACTTGAGATCGCTGTTGCGATATCACTAGCGGAGAATGTGATGTCTGCCATGTCTTCCTTGTCTTTCGCGAATGTTGTTTACAACCGGCTCTTCAGCTGGTCGAGGCTGTTACGGATGGATCCATCAATGACTTTGTCGCCGACAGTGGCAACAATGCCACCGACAACTGACGGGTCGATAATGACGGTGAGATTGATTTGCGAACCAGTTGCTTTTGTAAGCGCTTCAGTAAGGCGCTTGGTCTGATCATCTGACAAAGCAACGGCTGTGCGTACTTCGGCAACTTCACGGCCATGAGCATGAGCAGAGTTGGTGCTGATTTTTTCAGCAATGGTGCGAAGGTCGCGACCATGTCCGGCTCCGACAACAAGAGCAACACACTGTGCAGTTACACGGTGACCCTTGCCATCAAGAAGCTTTTCAACGATGTTTTGACGAACACTGATTGGCAACAATTCGTCACTCAATTTGTTGCGCAAGTCATCACTGTTGTCGATTGCACGAACAACGGCTGCAAATTCACCAACAAGTTGGGAAAGAACTCCGTCGGCTTCGGCGATTGCAGTGATTGACGCAACGTATGTATCGATGGTTGCTTGACTCATCGTGATGCCCCTACCTTGCTAATGAAGTTCTCAATGAGATCCTGACGAACACTGTCGTTCACTGTGCTTGCAACAACACGCTCGATAGCGACTGCAGACAAGCGAGAAATTTCAGCACGAAGTTCATCACCGACGCGACCAGCAGCATTAGCAATGTCTGACATTGCCTTTGCTTCGATGTCGGCCATTTCAGCGGCGACACGAGTGCGTCCTTCTGCAAGAACAGCAGCGGCTTGAGTATCGGCTTCAGCAAGAATGCGTGAGCGTTCTGTGTTGATGTCACCAAGTGCAGTACGAATACGTGATGCTTCAACTTCGGCGTTAGCGCGAGTGTTGCGTGCATTGTCGATGTCACCTTGAATTCGCTCCGTACGAGCAGCAAGTGACTTCTTGATCATCGGGCCAGCAAACTTCGCCAACGCACTGATAACGAGAACAGAGGCAAGGCCTCCATAAATGATTTCAGCGGTTTCTGGAAGAAGCCAGTGGTGAGTTTCGTAGGTGAGCGGTTCACCTTCTGCACTCATGATGAGAAGTGAGACAAGAGAGTTCATCGTGAACCTGCACTTTCCATTGCGGCTGTAACTGCTGCTTGCACAACAGATGCATCGGGCGTACGACCAGAAGCCATAGTTGCCGCTTTTGTTGCTACTTGAGCAACTGCCGCAGCGACTTGACCTTGAGCTGCAGCACGAGCTGCTGCAGTCTGAGCATCAGCATCAGCACGAGCTGATGCGATACGAGCATTTACTTGAGCAAGCTGAGCATTACGTTCTGCGTCGACAGTTTGGCGAGCAGCATCGATGCGACCCGCGGCTTCAACACGAACAGCAGCAAGTTGCTTTTCATAACCAGCAACATCTGTTTGAGCTGCTGCCTTTACAGAATCAGCACCTTCAATGTCGCTGCGAATGTCCTCGTAACGAGCAACCATTCCCTTTTTCAACTTAGGAAAGAGGTAGTAGCGCATGACGATGAGCAGCACGAAGAACGAACCGGCCGACCAAAAGATTTCTTTTGGTGTTGGCGCGATTGGGTTCGGTGCAGCTACTACCGCCGTCGTTTCAGCAGCTCCTGTGCCTGATTCGGCGGCAAGAGCTACTGCCTCTGGGGCAACGGTTGTTTCGGTGGTGTCAGATGACACCAGCCGAACGTGGACTATTTGTCCGCTCGATTGGGTGACTATCGCAGTCGGCATTTCAGCTCCTGGACTCTGCTTGCGCAAAGATCGATTGTGTATGTGGACTCAAATTCGCTTTATGCGAACTTGAGAAGAATGAACACCACGAAACCGATAAGCGCGAGCGCTTCGGTAAATGCGATGCCCAAGAACATGGTGGTACGTACCATGCCGGCAGCTTCTGGCTGACGTGCCATCGCCTCGACGGACTTGCCGACGAGGTAACCGATGCCAATGCCAGGCCCGATTGCAGCAAGACCGTAGGCATAGCCTGCGCTCGCTGCTGCTGCATTGTTCTTCAATTCGGCAGGTGTCATTTCTGCCGCTATGAGTTGTGCAATTGCTTCCATTGTTTTCTCCTATGTGGTTTGTAGTTAGTTGGGAGATCTTTTATTGATCAGTGCTCGGGATGTGTCGCGCCACCGATATAGACGGCGGTCAACATAGCGAAAATGTATGCCTGCAGGAACGCAACCAACACTTCAAACGAAGTGAGGAATACGAGCATGAAGAACGGGAGGATTCCGACGGGAATCAGAATCTTGTCTTTGGCTTGAAACAAAGCTTCAGACAAGAGTGCAAACGTAACGAGAAGAATATGTCCGGCCATCATGTTGGCGAACAAACGAACGGCCAACGAGAACGGACGAACGATGATTGCCGAAATGAATTCGATTGGTGTTACCAGAATGTAGAGAGCCTTTGGAACTCCTGGTGGGAAGAGTGTGCTCTTGAGGTAGCCGCCGATTCCTTGATGCTTAATTCCAGTGACGTTGTAAATGACCCACACCATTAGCGCAAGGAACAACGGAACTGCCATACGCGCAGTTGCAGGCATTTGGAAGAACGGAATGATTCCGGGAACGTTGCACAAATAAATGAACAAGAACATCGTCATCAAGAACGGTGTCCAAGCAAGTCCGTCTTTGCCCATCGTCTGCATCACAACACCGTCTTCGATGAATTCAACAATGACTTCTGCGAAGTTGCGAATTCCCTTCGGTGCTTCTTTGTGATCTTGACGAACTGCAAGTAAGAAAATTGTGATGCTGATAACAGCAGCAAGTACAGCGATTAATGCAATCTTGTTGAAACTTGGAAAGAGGTCTTTCCAAACAAGGATCGAGTTAATTTCTGGAAAATCGAGAGCAATCACGTTGTGGTCCTTCAGGGTGTCTCAGCGGCGCTTGACGATGGATATTCTTGCGCATTGGGACGCAATCCAGGAAATGCTAGAGAGGCAGCGATAAATCGCATCTCCCAGAACAGCAAACCGAGATGAGTGACGATAATTGTTATCCCCAGCGCAGGAAGGGATACCCATGACACGTCGCGTACCAAGAAAACAGCAAGAGAAATAAGCCCGAGGCGTAGGAGGAACCCGAAGAGGGTGACACCCATCATGAGCGCTAGTGAAATAGGCGCTGCCCAGGAGATCAAAGCGGCCGCAAGCCCAAAGTTCATAAGGACTAGAGCTAATCCGAGGCCTGCCGACCATGCCCCTGTGAGGCCCCAAATAACCCCTGCAATGACCATGATCAGAGGGGCAATAATGAGCCCTCTGCGGATGATGTCGCGCGACACAGTGACCTCTGGCGCCTGGCCGGCTGACGCCAAGGCAAGGGGCGATAATTTCTCATTCACGAGTGTGTCCCACGTGATTCTTCAACTCTTTTTTCTTCGAGGTGACGCATGGCACTGCTGTAGACGTAATACATCTTGATGAATTGGCCGACAACAGCGAACAAAACGAGGACAATCATGAAAAGTGGGGTTGTTCCCAGCCAGTAGTCAATTCCGAACCCAATGCCAAAAAACACGACAACACTGCCGGCCAGTTCCATTCCATGAGAAACACCAGGCTCCAGGGCGACAGGCGCTTTGGGTTTAGGAAGTAATTTCAACGGATGCCTTAGGGGGAAAGGGTCTCATTTGACCTTGTGAAACAAAGAACAATCTAGACGGGCTCGGCAACTCAGGTCAAACCGAAGAAAAAAACCGTGATTATTCGTCTTCTGGTGTGCGATTGAGGTCTGGGTGCAAGACGGTGTACAAAAACAACACCAAAGCCACAAGACCAAAGGGCGCAAAGTTTGTAGCGCTTTTGTTGAAGACGGGATACAGCACAAGTGCAGACAACAGTGCAGTCCACAACCACAAAATTGCAACAGCGCGACGAGGGCCGTGCCCCAGATTGATCAGTCGATGATGCAAATGTCCCTTGTCAGCTTCTGCGAACCCTTGTCGTTTACTCACGCGACGCACGATGGCAAATGCCACGTCGAGAATGGGAACTCCCAGAATGATGAGCGGAATAACAAGTGGCGCCAAGAAGAAATACGTCTGACCGCTAAACGCTTGTGTTGTTGGGTCTGCTCGCCCACCGACAACGCTGGTTGAGACAGCTACTAAAAGTCCGAGCAGATATGCGCCGCCGTCACCCATGAAAATACTTGCGCCATTGAAGTTGTACGGAAGAAACCCAATGCATACACCGACGGTGATGATTGCAATCAGCGGTCCAATGTTTGGTTCTGACAGCAAACCAAGACCCGAGAGATGTCGTGAGTAAATGAAAAACGCAGCAGAACCAATAGCAACGATGCCTGCTGCTAATCCATCAAGACCATCAATCAGATTTATTGCTTGCACCATTCCTAGTAACCACACAACGGTGACTATCGGAATCCAGTCATTTCCTAATTGAATAACACCCAAAAACGGAACACGAAAATAAAACATCGTGACACCGAACCACACAAGCATCATGCCGGCCCCAACAATTGCAATCACACGCGCTGGTGCTGACACCTCTTTCACATCGTCTCGAGCACCGATAACAAGAACTACTAACGCACCAAGCAACACACCAGTTAGTTCGCTATTTCCCTGAAACAACGCGGTAAACCGATCCATCCTCCACGCAAGTCCGATTGCAGCAACGACTCCAGCGAATAATGCAATGCCCCCGACATTCGGAGTCGGCACAGTGTGAACTTTTCGTTCATCAGGCATTGCCACCCAATTACGCTCGCGTGCAAACCATCGAACAACTGGCGTCGTAACCAGAGTGACAAACATCGCGCAAAATCCGACGATGAGATATCCATTTGTGTCACCCATTAGATGACGAGCCTAGATGACTGATCCACTTGGATCGTTTCCGTCACAATTTGTGGGGATAAACGGGGAATTTGGCACAGAGTGCCGCAACTTTGGATTTCACTGCGGCAACCGCCGCTGCATCATCGCGATGACGAAGAGCTTCTGCAATCAATGAGGCAATTACTGGCATTTCTGCTTCAGTCATTCCTTG
>JANQYF010000010.1:0-17685 GCA_030729045.1 Ilumatobacteraceae bacterium | reverse complement strand
TTGTCAATAGCTTGTGCATGCACTGCCTTGCTAAGAATGCAACCGCCGCGTGGGCCCCTCAATGTTTTGTGCGTTGTAAACGTGACAACGTCGGCATATGGCACGGGGTTCGGGTGTGCGCCACCCGCAACAAGACCAGCCAAGTGAGCAATGTCGAACATAAGCAATGCGCCAACTTCATCAGCAATTGCTTTGAATGGCTCTGGATCAAGTCGACGTGGATAACTAGTAGTTCCGGCAACAATCATCTTCGGACGATGTTCAAGCGCAAGATCACGCATTTCTTCAAAGTCGATTCGCTCTTCACCTGAAGTGACGCCATAGGACTTGAAGTTGTACAGAATGCCACTCGCATTGACTGGTGAGCCGTGAGTGAGGTGACCGCCGTGATCAAGACTGAGACCAAGAACAGTGTCACCAGGGTTCAAAAGACCCAAATAAACCGCCATGTTTGCACTTGCGCCAGAATGTGGCTGCACGTTTGCGTGCTCTGCACCAAACAATTGCTTGACACGTGAAATAGCTAACGCTTCGATTTCATCAACGTTGACGTTGCCGCCGTAGTAACGCTTACCGGGGTATCCCTCGCTGTACTTGTTCGTCAGAATGGAACCAGTTGCATGCATCACTGCAGGCGAAGTGAAGTTTTCACTAGCAATCAACTGCAGTCCGGTGGTCTGGCGAATCCGTTCTGTTTCAAGAAGATCAAAGACCGCATTGTCTGGGTCTGTGTCGGAAGGAAAAGGCATTACTTGCTCGATTCTTGTTGCTCGATTTCGGCCAACATCGCTACGCGACGTTCGTGACGGCCTGCCTCGAAGGGGGTTGATAAAAATGTAGAGAGAATTTCTTCAGCAAGGCCTTCGCCAACAACGCGCGCGCCCATTGACAACACGTTTGCATTGTTATGTGATCGCGCCATGCGAGCGGTGTACAAGTCGTTACACAATGCCGCACGAACTCCGTGCACTTTGTTTGCTGCCAGCTGTTCACCTTGGCCGCTTCCGCCAAGAACAATGCCTAGGTCAGCTTTGCCATCGCGCACGTGACGACCAACCGAGGCACAAATTGGCGGGTAGTCACAACTCTCGGTGGAATGGGTGCCGAGGTCGATGACATCATGCCCTTGATTCGTCAGCACATCAATGAGGTGCTGTTTCAGGGTGTAGCCAGCGTGGTCGGCGCCAATTGCAATTCGGGACATCTCATTTAGAGTAGTAGAGGTGTTATGTCTACGACCTAGCGTTATGACATGACAATTGACCCACGCACCCCCGTTCTTATCGGTACCGGCCAAGTACTGCAGCGTGCCGAGGGTCTTGATGATGCTCGCGACCCTGTCGCGCTCATGGTGGAAGCCATCTCGCTTGCTGCCTCCGATGCAGGACTGTCCTCAGTGCCAAACCCCGATGCCATACGTGTTGTCAGTCTTTTGTCATGGAAATACGGCAACCCAGCCCATTTCATTGCTAAAGACCTCGGACTCACTCCACGTGAACTTGGCCTGTCAGCCATGGGCGGCAATACTCCGCAAACTTTGGTGAACACTGCTTCGCGCCAAATTCTTGCCGGTGAAGTTGACCTTGTCATTTTGACTGGTGGAGAAACAACACGCACACGTGCTCGATACAACAAAGCTGGCCTCACCCCAGACTGGCGAACAACCGACATTGCACCTGTTCCCGTTTCTGAAGATCTCACGATGAATATGCCAGAGGAACTGGCTCGCAAAATCATGATGCCAATTCAGATCTACCCACTCTTCGAAACAGCACTACGTGCACAGGCAGGACGGTCTGTTGCGGATCATCAAATTCATATCAGTGAGTTGTACGCCCGATTCAGCGCCGTAGCTGCCACAAACCCGAATGCCTGGTCAAAGAAGCAATACACAGCAGAAGAAATACGAACTGTTTCTGACTCGAATCGAATGATCGGTTTCCCTTATCCGAAGTTGATGAACTCAAACAACGACGTCGACATGTCGGCTGCACTCATTTTGTGCTCAGCTGAAAAAGCAACAGCGCTAGGCGTTCCTCGCGATCGTTGGATTTTCCCACAATCCGGAAGCGATGCTCACGAACACGCATTCATTTCACATCGCAATCATTTCTACGACACACCTGCAATCGAATTGGCCGGTCGTCGAGTGTTGGAACTTGCCGGCCTTTCAATCAATGACATCGACCTTGTTGATTTGTACTCGTGCTTTCCTTCTGCCGTACAACTCGGTGCGAAATCACTCGGACTTGACATCAACGGTCAACTCACACGTACAGGCGGCTTGCAATTTGGTGGTGGACCATGGAATAACTACGTCATGCACGCCATTGCAACTGTTGCTGGTGAATTGCGCAGTGGGGTCGGCTCTACTGGGCTTGTGTGGGCGAACGGCGGGTACACCACGAAACATGCATTCGGCGTGTATGCAACTACTCCACCAAAGAATGGTTTCGCATACGACTATCCGCAAGACCAGATCGACGCATTGCCTCGCAGGTCACTCGCATCACCTGCAGATGCAGCTGGCGAAATGACTATCGAGGGTTATTCAGTGATGCATGACCGTGAGGGCAATCCCGAACGTTCAATCGCATCATGCATCCTCGCCGATGGTCGACGTGCTTGGGCAGACACCACGGATGTTGGTATTGGTCGCGACATGTGCGTCAATGAATGGGTCGGCCGCACAGTTCGTGCCGATGAGTCAGGTACTCTGCTCGCGTGAGCGATACATTCCCCCGCCAATACGCACGAACACAACGACTATCGCTGGGGGAACCTCGTAGTTTCACTGTGGCACCTGATGGTTCCCGAGTCATCTTCATTCGTTCACACTCTGGGTCTGACGCTGTCAACACTTTGTGGAGTCTTGACACCGCTACGGGCATTGAACGCGAACTACTTGATCCGCGCACACTGAATACCGACTTATCTGAATTGACTGCAGCTGAATTACGGCAACGCGAACGCGCTCGCGAAGGCGCAAGTGGGGTCACCTCATATGCATGTAATCGTGATGTCTCGCTTGCTGTCACTGTTTTGGGTGGAAGCGTTGTGTTGATTGACCTTCTCAATGGAGATACAAAAATGCTGGCTATCGAGCCTGGTGTCTTTGATGTGCGGCTCTCCCCCGACGGCACCACAATTTCTTATTTACGTGAAACATCGTTATGCATTTCGTCACTTGCTGGCAACGAACGAGTCCTTGCATCAGATCCGAGCGAAGCAATCTCGTGGGGCAATGCAGAATTCATTGCAGCCGAAGAGATGGGTCGATTCCGCGGTTATTGGTGGTCGCCTGATTCACAGTCAATTGCAGCATGCCGCGTTGATGTTTCCTCTATCAATGTCTGGCACATCGCGGATCCTGCACATCCTGAGTTACCCGCAACCGAACATCGGTATCCAGCAGCAGGCACACCAAATGCTTCCGTTTCTCTTCACATCATCTCGGTAGCAACGGCCACTGCAACACCTGTTGAACTCTCGGGGAATTGGGAATACCTCAACACCGTCTCTTGGAATAGTGCAGGACTAATTGCGCAAACCCAAACACGTAATCAAAAGCAGATTGATATTCACTCCATTGATCCAGGTACCGGGAAAGCCGCAATTGTTTTCACTGACACCGATGAGGCGTGGGTCGAATTGGTCCCTGGTGTTCCCGCGATACAACAAGACGGCATCATCGTTACGTGTGCTGATCGCGATGGTTCACGACGTCTACTGGTGAACGGTTCGGCGGTAACACCAACCACGATGCAAGTTCGAAGTGTCGTATCAGTCGGCGACAGCATCATGTTTATGGCAAACGAGATCACTACGCCCTGGCAATTAGACGCCTGGGCATACCGCAATGGTTTGCTAGAACAGATCACTCAGTCACATGGCGTGGTCTCAGTCAGCGGATCTCGTAGTTGTTACGTGTCGCGAATATCTACGCTCGACACAGAACGAGCACAATTCGCTGTTCATACACCCACCGCAACTCACAACATCACCTCACTAACTGAAACATCACTGGTGCAACCAAATGTTCGCATTATGTCTGTTGGGCCTCGCGGTATCCCTGTTGCAATACTTCTTCCGCGTGACGGACTCTCTACAAAATTGCCTGTGTTGTTTGATCCGTATGGCGGCCCGCACGCACAACGCGTTGTCGCCTCTCGCGCGGCCTACAACTCATCTCAATGGTTTGCCGACCAAGGTTTTGTCGTTGTCATCGTTGACAACACCGGAACGCCTGGCAAAGGCAGTGTGTGGGAACGGGGCGTCATGCACGACCTCGCTCAGCCAGTACTTGATGATCAAGTAGAGATCTTGCGAGACCTCAATGACCTTGAACCGCGTGCCGATACTTCGCGAGTTGGTATTCGTGGCTGGAGCTTTGGTGGCTATCTCGCAGCTCTCGCCGTACTGCGACGCAGCGATTTGTTTCATGCTGCTGTAGCTGGTGCACCAGTCACAGATTGGCGCCTATACGACACTCATTACACAGAGCGTTACTTGGGTAACCCAGCAATTGATGGCAGCGCGTACGAGGCGACGTCATTGTTCAATGATGCCGAACATCTACAGCAACCGTTGTTGCTGATTCATGGACTAGCCGACGACAACGTAGTTGCAGCACACACTTTGCAATTGTCGTCTGCGTTACTTGCTGCTGGTAAACCGCATGAAGTGTTACCACTCTCTGGCGTTACTCACATGACTCCACAAGAAGTGGTGGCAGAAAACCTGTTGCTGCACCAACTGGAATTCTTGCAACGCCATCTTTGTTAACGCGGTGAAGTGCCCGTAACGAATCGGTCAAGCCCTGCAAGATCCTTGTGTACCGACACATTCTTGAAGCCCACTGATTCAAATAACTGCGAGACAACTGTCGCCTGGGTGAATCCCATCTCAACTGCAAGTAAGCCCCCTGGTACTAACCAATCGGGAGCGCCAGAGACAACAACACGCAAATCGTTCAGCCCGTCCTTGCCTGCGAATAACGCGTTGTGCGGCTCCCACTTCAGAACAGATTCACCCACCAAAGGGTCACCAGTTGCGATGTACGGAGGGTTGCTAACGATCGCATCAAGGGAACCCTGAAGGTCTACAGGCAATGCCTCGTACCAACTGCCATGGCCGAATCGGGCTCCTACGGCGTTACGACCAACACCGGCCGCATTTGCACGAGCGACATGAAGTGCATCTTCTGAGACATCAGTCATCCATACTTCAGAAGACTCAAACGGCAATTCGTGTAACACGGAAAGCCCCACTGCGCCAGACCCAGTACCAAGGTCTGCAATTGTTACGCCTCGACCAACGTCACGAATCTTTTGCAATGCATAACGTGTCACATGTTCCACTAGAAGTTCCGTCTCGGGCCGCGGAATCAGCACGCGCGAATCAACGAGCAAATCAAGACGTCGAAACGCCCATCGCCCCATTACATATTGCAATGGCTCACCCTTTGCATACCTAGCCAGCATGCTCTGCAGATGCTGAGCAGATCGCTCACTCACTAAGTCACCAAGAATGTCACCAAATTCGTCGGCATCACAACCGCTGGCGTGCTCACAAAGCCACTGCGCAATATTGCGCTCTCCCACTTCGTCTTGGGTGCGTTTCACCATTTCACGCCAGGTGATGTGAGCCTCTGAGTTAGTCATTGTTGGCTAGTTGGCGTGCCCGCAGGTCTGCCGACAACGCATCGATAACTGGGTCAAGTTCTCCGCCTAATGCAGCCTGCAGCTGATACAACGTAAAACCGATGCGGTGATCAGTGATGCGGTTCTCTTTGTAGTTGTAGGTACGTATCTTTTCGCCACGACCTCCGCCACCAATTTGTGCTTTGCGTTCCACTGATGCTTTGGCATCTTGTTCTTCTTGCCGCAATTTCAACAAACGAGACCGCAACACAGTCATGGCACGCAATTTGTTCTGCAATTGGCTGCGCTCATCTTGCATTGCCACCACTAGCCCAGTTGGTTTATGTGTGATTCGTACCGCAGAGTCTGTGGTGTTGACGTGCTGTCCACCAGCACCAGAGGCGCGGTACACATCAATACTGAGATCATTGGCGTTGATCTCTAGGTCAAGTTCTTCGGCTTCCACCATTACCGCCACCGTGGCTGACGACGTATGAATACGGCCCTGAGCTTCTGTCGCTGGTACGCGCTGAACGCGATGCGGCCCGCCCTCGAACTTCAAATGGCTCCATGCGTCGTCGCCTTTGAACATCAGAGTCGCTTGATTGATTCCACCCATTTCAGAATTGTCAATCTGCATGGTCTCAACAGACCAGCCACGCTTTGATGCGTATGCGGTGTACATCTCCATCAGGTCGCGCGCAAACAAGTTTGCTTCTTCGCCACCCTCTGCTCCGCGAATTTCCATAATGACGGGCTTGCCATCATTTTCGTCTGGTGGAAGCAACAACACTTGCAATTGTGCTTCGAGTTCTTCGACCCGTGTATCTGCTGCTGCCGCTTCTGCCCGAAAGGACTCACGCTCATCGCCGGTGGTTTCAATCATGAGTTCTTTTGCCGCTGCTGCATCGCCGCGGGCAGACCACAAGTCGCGAATACATTGCACAAGGGGCGTGAGTTGCTTGTATTTGCGAGATGCTTCGCGCAGACGATTCTGATCGCCAAGAACCTCGGGACTACCAAGACTTACTTCAAGCTCGTTGTAGTCCCGTTCAATGGATTCAAGACGGCTGTTCATGCAACACAAGGCTAGAGGGTTGGCGCAGTGTTATTTCTGGTACACATCGTCAAACACGAAAGAATTCGCTGATGGCGAATATTTCAACTGTCTGCGGGAGCTGTATCGGCGATTCACATAGCCCGCCCCGTACACCCTGCCTTTTCGCTGGTCAATTTCAGGATCATCAATAACTTTTGAAGAATCGCGCCCATTGTCGATATCAACCCAGTTCCAAACGCATCGGAAATCCCCGCTCCAGGGAATGGCAAAAAACCCACCATAAATTGGTCCACTGTTTTTGCGTGTTCGGTACGTAACGAAGAAATCAGTGACTCCATCATTCGTGTAATCAGAGCTGTATACCTTCTGTGGATACTTACCGCGACCACCAAGCAACACGTCAGACTTATCTGACCATTGCACGCCGTCCCATGAATAGAAAGTAAGGCTTTCGTCTGTTACGAGCATGGCAAAAACTCCACACTCACTTTCGGAAATTTCTGAAGCATCAACAACTGCGAAAGTTGTTAACCACGCAGCCCACGCAACTTCTGGCGCGCCCTCTTTCCACGGAACCGTCGTGGGAACAGGAATCGTTGTCGTTGTGGATGCAGTTGCACCATCAGAATCTTGGCTTGGAGAAGAAGAATTACTGCAAGCAGACAATACGACTAGAGCGAGAACTGATATGAGATGAGACTTTCGAATGAACTTCCTCATGAGATGCTTCTACCTAACTGCATTTCTCAGGACAAATACGCAAGACGTACCTGAATTGAAGCCATGTTTGCCAAGCGCTCAATTGATGCAATCACGTCACGACGGCGCACCGCAATGGTGACATCTTGCGTGCCAAGACGAGATGCTGCATCAACTGCAAAGCTGACGCAATCAAGATCAACACCATGAACAAATACTGCGGTTGATAACCGCTTTGCACCTGTCAGGCCAATTGCAACACACGGTACGGAGTCCTTTACGTTAGTACGCAGTACCGGCGGGTCTGCAGGAGCAAGAGTAGAAAAACCAATAGATGAGGGGTCTTTGATTGCTTTCCATCGTGAAAGACGCTCAACTCCGAATTGATTAAACGGATGCGAATCTGCCCCCTCCGTGCGATGCGGTAATACTGCATCGATTACTTGACGCATTGCTTGGGCAGCTGGCAACTCGCCATGAATCATTGCGAAGGCTTCGCGGTCATGGCGGCCCATGCCAACTTCCAGGCGCACTTCACCGGTAGTTGCATCGTCAACCACACGACACATTTCAAGTCCTCGCACCTCGCCAACAACTACACCGTGTTCAACTAATGCATCGGCACCAGACGATTCGATGATGTCAATAAATGAAAGATGCCCATCAGTTGCGGCAACTGATACCAAGTGAGGATCGTTAGCGGCACGTGAAACTGTGTGGTCATCAACATGCCATACCGTGATATCTGCATCAAACAATGAGGCACGTCGTGCGAGAAGGCCTGCATTGTTTTCCACCAATAGGTTCACATGCCGTTCGAATTGAGATGCCCAAGCCAAAACAGGACCCAAAGATCGCGATGCGTCACCGTCAATCAGAACCCACACCGCATCTGTTGTAAGAAAGCCAGCTCCGAGAGCAAAAGATTCGTGACTGCCATCAGGGTCGGTCGAGAGTCCAAGATGTTCGCGAACAAGCGCGCGCAACTTGATAGAGAGCAATCGAGAACGTCGATCAAAATCGGCGGAGTTCACATCAGTCATAACGAGTACAGATGGAGGTTTGTGACGCACGCGTCACAAAAAATCACTCTGGGCGTGCAGGTGCGTTGGTGCGCTCGCCATAACGCTTGTTGAAGCGCTCGACGCGTCCACCAGTGTCGACAAGCTTCTGCTTACCGGTGAAGAACGGGTGGCACTCGTTGCAAAGTTCAAGGACGATAGGAACCTTGCGGCTGCTACGTGTGGTGAAGCTGTTACCACATGAGCACTTGACGCTGATATCTGCGTATTCAGGATGTGTTTCGGTTTTCATATCTCTGTCATCTCTTTGAAACGGACTCTGAAGTGTATCGGGACTAGGCGCCGGGCGTCTTAGCGATTTCGGCCAAGAACTCGTCGTTGGTACTGAAGGTCTTTAGGCGATCCATCAGCATTTCCAAGCCTGGAGCGGGGTTTCCGTCCTGGGCAAGGCCACTGAGCACTCGGCGCAGCTTCCAGACCAGCTGGAGTTGCTTGCGCTCGAACAGCAGTTCTTCGTGACGGGTACTTGAGGCGTCAACGTCGATGGCGGGGAAAACACGGCGTTCAGCAATGCGGCGGTCAAGACGCAATTCCATGTTTCCGGTTCCCTTGAATTCTTCAAAGATGGCTTCGTCCATGCGGCTGTTCGTGTCTACAAGAGCGGTCGCAAGAATGGTGAGCGAGCCACCTTCTTCAACATTTCGTGCAGCTCCGAAGAACTTCTTTGGCGGGTACAACGCACCAGCATCGATACCGCCGGACATCACGCGACCAGTTGCAGGAGCTGCCAAGTTATATGCACGAGACAAACGGGTAATTCCGTCGAGGATGATGACAACGTCTTCACCCATTTCAACCATGCGCTTTGCTTTTTCGCTCACCATCTCAGCAATGTGCGTGTGCTCATCACTTGGGCGGTCGAAGGTTGATGCAACTACTTCACCCTTAACAGTGCGACGCATGTCTGTAACTTCTTCTGGGCGCTCGTCAATGAGCAACACGATGAGCTTTACTTCGGGGTTGTTCTTCTCAATTGACGCAGCAATGGTCTTCATCACTGTGGTCTTGCCGGCCTTAGGCGGAGACACGATGATTCCGCGCTGACCTTTACCGATTGGTGCAATGAGGTCGATGATGCGGGCAGTCATGTTTGTCGGATCACTTGGATCCTCCATACGCAACTTCGAATCTGGGAACAATGCAGTGAGATCTTCAAAACGAGGACGGTGACGTGCCTTCTCCGGGTCTTGTCCGTTGATTGTGTAAATCTCCAGCATTGCCGGGTTCTTTTCGTTACGCCCAGCAGGACGTGACAAACCAGAAACATGATCACCCTTACGCAAACCAAATTGGCGCGTGAGTTTCACAGGAATGTATGCATCTTCACGTGTTGGCATGTAACCACCAATGCGCAAGAAGCCGTAACCCTCATCACGCAGGTCGAGGTAGCCCTCTACCTTTACTGGCTCAGTACTGATTGGTTCATTGCTGACATCATCACGTGATTCAAAACGATCTTCGCCTTGTGGGCCTTCATCGCGGCCATTACGTCCACGACGTCGACGACTGTTACGTCCGCCACGTGCATCCCAATCGCCTTCGCCTTGTTGACGAGGACCTTGATTCGGATTCTGCTGGCGGTTGCCTTGGCCTTGCTGACGCTGGCCTTGATTCTGATTTTGCTGACGTGGTCCGCGATCTTGTCGATCTCCACGATCGCCACGGTCGTTTCGTTGACCGCGGCCTTGACCAGCGCCTTGCTGCTTCAGTTCGCCAGTGCGTCCTTCATGTTGGGCTAATTCAATTTCCCATTCAGCTAACGGCTCGCCATCGGCACCGACATACACAATTGGTTCTGCAGATTCACTTGATGATTGTTCGCCGCGGGGCGCACGGTCTCCACGGTCATTACGCGAACCGCGCGCAGGGCGTTCATCTTCTGATTCAGACTCTTCTGCTGGCTCTTCATTACGGGGGGCACGTCCACGAGGGGCTGGTGCTGCTGCGGGTGCGTCGTTGGCACCGGTCTTTTCCAGAATCTTGTCGACCAATGTGGCCTTTGAATCGCGGGCACCAGCTTTAACGCCGAGCGCACCAGCGATTGCCATCAACTGATCTTTGTCCTTGGATTCAAGGGCGGATTTCTCAAGAGCTTCTGCAGCCATGATTTCCTGCTTTCGTTCAACCGTTCCACGGTTGGAGTTAGGGGTTTGGGCGCACCTACAAAAGGATTGAAGGAACTACCTCATCTCGACCCCCCAAAGACTTGGGCGGGGAGAACTCGGACACCCGAGCGACCTTCACCCTAGCGGGACACGCCCCTGACAACAACGATGCCCGACATCTTGTCGCAGCCCACTGGTACGGTCAGATTCATGAAACTCGGTCCTGGACTTACCTTCTCGTGGAAACGAGCCCTTGGCGTCACCGCCGCAAAACGCAAAGTATCGCGCGCAACGGGAATCCCCCTCTCCCGCACAGGTCGCCGCAACAAGTTGGGCAAATTCCTAGGAATGAAATAGTGCGATCCCGATCAACGGTCATCGTTGTCGCTTCCCTTCTTTTCATTGCCTCATGTGGTGGCTCTGATAATTCATCCACGGCGTCATCTGTTGCTTCTCAGACCGGTTCAGGAAAAGTAAACCCAACATATGCAAAGTTCTGCGCAGCATCTTCAGAATTGAATGCAGCAATGTCGGGCACGCACGGTGAAAACCCTTCAGCAATTACCGACCCAAGCGAAATGAAAATCGCATGGACAAAAATCACTGACTTGTCAATTGCACTGCAAGCACTCACCCCAAAAACTTTGAAGCAAGACGCTGACACAATGGTTGAAAGTATTATTGCGATGAACGAAATATTCAAAGAAAACAACTACGAATTGCTTGTCATTGCGAAGAAGCCAACAGTGCGCGATGCATTGACAAAGATTGCTTCAAACCCTGATGTCACTGAAGCATCAACTCGCTTTAATACGTTCCTTACGCAGAACTGCGGCGTATAGCCAGTTACTTCGCTTGCGCGGCAACAAATGCTTCAACTGTTGCCAAGTCATTGGGCAACTGCACAGTGAATTCAGGCAGGTCGAACAAATTTGATAAGTGCTCTGGCAAGCCAGGGCGCACGCCGGTAGCACGTTCCACTGCATCGGGGAACTTCGCCGGGTGAGCAGTGGCCATTGTCAGCATCGGAATGCCTTCTTCGGCGAACTCGCGCGCAACTTTCACTCCAACTGCCGTGTGCGGATCAATCAACATGTCGAAGTCTTCGTACACGGAGCGGATGGTTGCAAGCGTGTCGTGATCAGTTGCGCGTGACGCACGGAATGTTGGTGCAATCCATTGTTCGTACTGATCAGGCTCGACCGACAGGCCTTTGTCGCGGAAACGAGTGAGTTGCTCAGCAGTTACTGCCCCGTCGCGATCATTCATCTCAAACAGCAATCGTTCGAAGTTTGATGACACCTGAATATCCATGCTGGGACTCAGCGTTGGGTGCACACCCGTAATAGCCATGGATTGTGAATCAAAAAAGCGAGTCAGAATATCGTTCTCATTCGAAGCAACAATGAGGCGCCGAATCGGTGCGCCCATCTGCTTTGCAATCCAGCCACTGAGAACATTGCCAAAGTTGCCGGTTGGCACGGTGACATCAATTGGCCCGCCCATCTTGCGGGTGGCTTCAAAGTAGTACACGACCTGAGCCATTACGCGAGCCCAGTTGATGCTGTTTACAGCTGACAGGTTGTGCTTTTCGCGGAACGGCGCGTCGTTAAACATGGCCTTCACAAGGTCTTGGCAATCATCAAATGTGCCGTCGATCGCAACAGTGCGCACGTTCGGAGAATCAACCGTGGTCATTTGCTTACGCTGCACATCACTAACCCGGCCATGCGGATACAAAATGATGATGTTGATATTGGCACAATTCTTGACGCCGTCAATTGCCGCGCTTCCCGTATCGCCACTAGTCGCACCAACAATGGTGACCTTCTCATTACGTTGCGTGAGTATGTGGTCAAACAGTTGACCCAGCAGTTGCAATGCAACGTCTTTAAACGCCAGGGTTGGCCCGTGGAACAGTTCCATGAGGTGATGACCTGACTCAAGCGGAACAATCGGCACTACATCTGGGTGACGGAATGTGGAATACGCGGTATTGCACAGGCGCAGCATGGTGTCGTTGTCAATATCCGCTCCGACATATGGGACAAACACCGATGCAGCAAGTTCTGCATATGAGCCAGTAGTAACTGTGCCAAGCGTTGGCCATGTTTCAGGAACATATAGGCCGCCATCATTAGCTAGACCAGCAAGAACTACGTCTGCAAAACCTAAGACAGGCGCCGACCCACGCGTGGAAACGTACTTCATGAGAACTATTCGCCGATGACGCGAATCAGGCCAGATGCACGTCGCACAGCTGGTGACTTACGGAACTCACTGACACACGCCTGAACATCAGATTCTTTTGCGCGGTGAGTAATGAAGACAAGGCGAGCGTCGTGCCCGATGCCTTCTTGTTCTGCCGCACGAATGCTGACTCCGTGGCTTGCGAACACACCCGTGATGGCATGCAAAACACCAGGCTTGTCTTCCACGTCAAGTCCAATGAGGTATTGCGACGATGTTTCGTCAATTGGCAATATAGGCACTCGGGCAAAAGTGCCGATTGTGCCGTGAGTTCCTTTACGAAGGTTTACTGCGGCGTCAATAACATCGCCAAGCACTGCAGATGCTGTTGGTGAACCACCAGCACCACGGCCATAGAACATCAAGGAACCAACGGCATCGCCTTCAACAAAGACTGCGTTGTATGAATCACGCACACTTGCGAGCGGGTGCGAGAAAGGAACCATGGCTGGGTGAACACGCACTGCTACCGGATCTGACTGATTCTCTTGTTCTGCAATAGCGAGCAACTTCACTACATATCCAAGTCGCTTTGCAATGGCGATATCTGCAGCAGTGATGCCACTAATTCCTTCGTGATACACATCGCCAGCCACAATGCGAGCACCAAAGGCAATGCTCGCGATGATTGCGGCCTTTGCTCCAGCATCGAAGCCTTCAACATCTGCTGTCGGGTCACGCTCGGCAAAACCAAGACGTTGTGCCTCACTAAGCGCTGCTGAATAGTCAGCACCTTCTTCTGTCATTTTCGTGAGAATGAAGTTTGTTGTGCCGTTGACAATTCCCATTACGCGAGTAATCGGTTCGCCGCGCAATGATTCACGTAACGCACGAATAAGTGGGATACCGCCGGCTACAGCAGCTTCAAACAACAAGTCAACGCCCGCAGCATCAGATTGTGCCCATAGTTCGTGACCAACATTGGCAAGCAATTCCTTGTTTGCTGTAACAACAGGTTTGCCATTTGCAATTGCAGTTGCGATTAGTTCCCGGGCCGGCTCGATGCCACCGATGACTTCAACAATGAGATCTATTGACGGGTCTGCAACAACAGCGTGAGCATCACGTGTGAGCACGCCATCTGGAAGAGCAACTTCGCGGTCACGGCTGATATTGCGCACTGCAACATTGGCCACTTGTAGACGCACCCCGGTACGAGCCTCAATGATGTCTGCTTGGCGCTCAACGAGTTGAACGAATGCAGCACCGACATTGCCGCAGCCTAGGACTCCGATTCGAACGATTGATTGAGGCGCGGGGGCTTTTGCCATAGGCACCAAGCCTACGGCTACGACCACCGACCCGAAAGGGACATTTAGAAGCCCTTAGTGGCCGTCCATCTCACTGATGGTCCAACCGCAGTCGGTACACCGAATATCGTCACCAAAACCAATAACGGGTGCTTCACATTCTGGACAAAACTCAATATCGCTCATCTATTCCTCTCGATAATTCAGACCGTAGAAGGAGGGTGTGGCAGTGAACCTACAGGTCGAGGCGAACGAGATCGTCGTATGTTTCGCGGCGCACTACTAGTCGTGACTCACCATCTGAAACGAACACCACAGCTGGCCGCATGACCTTGTTGTAGTTGCTCGCCATCGAGTAACCGTACGCGCCTGTCACTGGCATCACTAACAAATCCCCCACTGAAACATTCGGCGCAACGGCAGCTGAATCAACAAGAATGTCGCCGCTTTCGCAATGCTTTCCAACAATGCGGGCACTATCTGTGCGATCTGCTGACATGCGTGCAGGATCACACACTTCGTACCCACTGCCATAAAGAACCGGGCGTGGGTTATCGCTCATTCCGCCGTCAACCGAAATGTATGTACGAATTCCATCAATCGGCTTCACAGTGCCAACGGTGTACACAGTGACACCGGCAGAGGCAACGATGCTACGACCTGGTTCTACTGAAACTTTCGAACCTGCTGGCAACGACTGCGTCGCACGTTGTAGCACTTCGGCCCATTGTTCAATTGTGGGTGCTTCTTCATTCTCCGTGTATGCAACACCAAGTCCGCCACCCAATGTGAGCCCTGGCAAGTTCAATGTGGAGAATAAATCAACCATTACTTTGCTTGCCTCTGCGAAGTTTTCTACCGCAAACACATTTGAGCCGATATGGCAATGAATTCCAATCAGGTCAAGCGCCGCCGATGATTGCGCCCGCGCAATTGCTTTGTGCGCATCTCCATTATTCAGATTGAAACCAAACTTTGAATCATCTTGACCGGTTGATACGAATTCATGTGTATGCACATGAACACCCGGGGTAATACGCAATTGAACACGTACAAGAGGCAAGCCATCGGCGTGCAGTTTTTCAATTCGATCAATTTCGTCAAAACTGTCAACCACGATGTGATCAATGCCTGCAGCAATTGCCATGCGAAGTTCATCAAGTGACTTGTTGTTACCGTGCAGAACGCAACTACTGGCAGGAACCCCGGCATGTAGAACGGTGTGTAGTTCTCCCCCAGTTGCAACGTCAAGCAGTAATCCCTCTTCGTGCGCTAGACGGGCCATCGCTCCACAGATAAAGGCTTTCGTGGCATAGACAACATTGCCCGCGCCGAAGGCATTAACTGCTGCACGGCAACGCGCACGCAAATGTTCTTCGTCATATACAAACAGCGGAGTGCCATATTGGGCGGCAAGTTCTGCAACACGTACACCACCTATGGATAATGAATCATCTGTACCAATTGTTGAATTATCAGGCAATAGTCGAAGTGGGATTGCGCTCACATTTGCTCCGGTGCTCTAATTCCGAGAAGCAAAAGCCCCTCAGACATGATTCGTGCTGTGGCATCACACAACGCAAGACGCGAATCACGCATTGCATCATTGTCTGCCTTCAGTACAGGACAATGTTCGTAGAACGACGTGAAATCAGTTGCCAGGTCGAACAGATAGGTGCACAACTTGTGTGGCCCCAATGTGTCAATCATTTCCCAAACAGCCGAATCGAAACGCAAAATGCGCAGAGCCAAGTCACGTTCTTGCACTTCGACCAACGTTGGCACGACATCTCGAATAGCTGCTCTATCGATTCCAGCACGGCGAAAAATACTGCAAATTCGTGCATGCGCATATTGCAGATAGGGCGCTGTATTGCCCTCGAATGAAAGCATGCGGTCCCAGTCAAAGATGTAATCCTTCACGCGGTCGGAACTCAGGTCTGAATATTTCACAGCACCGATTCCCACCATGGTCGCGACTGCTGTTCTGTCTGCAGCAGACATATCTGGGTTCTTCTCAGCAACAGATATTTCAGCGCGCTCAACTGCCTCATCAAGCAGTGCATTCAATTTCACCGTCTCACCGCCAGAGCGGCTCTTCAACATTTTGCGGTCAGCACCAAGCACACTGCCAAACGACACGTGATTCATGATGTAGCCCTCAGGCAGCCAGCCAGCTTTACGCGCTACAGCTTCCACCATCTGCAAATGTTGCGCTTGAGGTGCACCCACTACATACAGAAGTGACCGTGCCCCGATGCGTTCCACGCGATCAATAACGCACGCCAAGTCAGATGTTGCATAGTTGTATCCACCATCGCCTTTGCGAATGATCAGCGGCAACGGTTCGTTGTCTCTATTGGTAAAGCCTTCAACAAACACAACGTCTGCGCCATCGCTCTCTTCCAACAATTTTGCTTCACGAAGGCGTTCGACAACTGGGGCGAGCATCGGGTTGTATGCACTCTCCCCCATTAGGTCATCGTCAGTCAGCAACACATCAAGTTGGCGATACACCTGGTTGAAATAGCGGGTGCTTTCACTGACCAGGGTGCGCCACAAACGCAATGTGTCTTCGTCGCCGCCTTGCAACATGACAACACGGGCACGGGCACGACCTTTGAATTCATCTGACTCTTCAAACTTGCGACGCGCAGCTTTGTAGAAACCATCAAGATCACCAACACCCAATTCATTGGCCGCGTTGTCTTCACCCATATCAATGAGGTGTTCAATCAACATGCCAAAAGGTGTGCCCCAATCACCAATGTGGTTTTCGCGAACCACAGTGTGACCAACGAACATCAATGCACGCACCAAGGCATCGCCGATGACGCTAGAGCGAAGGTGGCCGACGTGCATTTCTTTTGCAACGTTCGGCGCAGAGTAATCAACCACAACGGTGTGCGGATCTGATGATGCACGCACACCTAATCGTGGATTGTGTGTTGCTTCTGATAATTGCTCGGCAATAAAGGTGTTCGAAAAGACAAGGTTGATAAACCCGGGGCCAGCAATTTCTGTTGAGGCCAACATGTCAGAAACATCGCCTGCAGCATCAAGTACCTGTTGCGCAACCTCGCGCGGCTGGAGACCCAATTTCTTCGCTAGCGCAAGCGCACCGTTTGCCTGACCATCTGCCCGGTCACTGGGGCGAACCACGGGGTCGCACGCACCGCCGGCAACAGCCGCGAATGCGGGTGCCAAGCGTTCGGCAACGGAAATAAATGGATCAGCCATGGGCTTCTATTCTGCCTTGTGCAACACCGCGGACGGGGTTCCAATATTTCGTGGCGTAGACTGACCCTCATCGTGATTCTTCACGTCACGCTCACGTAGCTCAGCGGATAGAGCACTTGCCTCCGGAGCAAGGGGTCGCAGGTTCAATTCCTGCCGTGGGCGCCACTGGGCAATCACCAGAGCCCTAAAGCACTCGAAGCGTGTGATTACCGGACCAGTGGCTTAGATGCTCCGCCCACTATTCAAGAATTAGGCGGAATGTGCAGCGCGGTATTTGCGCCAACCCTGAATACCGGTTGCGGTGAACGCAAGCATCACAACTGGAACAACGATCAGCATCATGGTGCGGAACAACTC
>JANQYF010000009.1 GCA_030729045.1 Ilumatobacteraceae bacterium | reverse complement strand
CCATGGTTCCGATGTTCACGTGTGGCTTATTACGCTCAAACTTTGCTTTGCTCATGACTGATTCCGTTTCGGTGTTGGTGTTGGTGGGTTGTCAATGTTCTATGAAGAAGGTCTTTGGCTATTCGCCGCGGACACGCTTCACGATCTCGGTTGCGATTACCTCAGGTACCTGCTGGTACGAGTGGAACTGCATCGTGTATGTGGCACGCCCCTGGGTGCGCGACCGAAGGTCTGTACTGTATCCAAACATCTCGGAAAGCGGAACCTGCGAACGCACCACTTGGGTGTTTCCGCGGGCTTCCATGCCTTCGATACGTCCGCGACGGCTGCTGAGGTCTCCCATAACATCGCCCATGTACTCATCTGGAGTAACGACTTCGACGCCCATGATGGGTTCGAGAAGGACGGGGCGAGCTGCTTCAGCGGCTTTCTTGAAGGCCATTTGACCGGCAATCTTGAAGGCCATTTCGCTTGAGTCAACGTCGTGGTACTGGCCGTCCATCAAGCTGACGCGAACGTCCACTGTGGGGTAACCGGCAAGAACACCGTTGTCGAGGGCTGCTTGGATTCCCTGGTTGGTTGGCTGGATGTATTCACGAGGAATACGGCCACCAGTGACCTTGTCAACAAATTCGTATCCGCTTCCAGGACCAGTTGGCTCGACAGTGATCTTTACAACTGCGAACTGACCAGAACCACCGGACTGCTTGATGTGGCGATATTCAACAGACTCGACTGTCTTTGTGATTGTTTCGCGGTACGCAACTTGTGGCTTACCAACTGTTGCGTCAACGTTGAATTCACGCTGCATACGGTCAACAAGGATTTCAAGGTGAAGTTCACCCATTCCTGAGATAACTGTCTGGTTTGTTTCTTCGTCTGTACGAACGCGGAACGTTGGGTCTTCATCAGACAATGACTTCAAAGCCTTACCAAGTTTGTCTTGGTCGTCCTTGGTCTTTGGTTCGATAGCAACGTGGATAACGGGCTCTGGGAATTCCATGCGCTCAAGAATGATGAGGTTGTTGCGGTCACACAGAGTGTCACCAGTAGTGGTTTCTTTGAAACCGAGACCAGCAACGATGTCGCCAGCCATTGCAACATCAAGGTCTTCACGCTGGTTTGCATGCATCAACAAAATACGACCAAGGCGCTCTTTGCGCTCTTTGGTGCTGTTGTACACCTCGTCACCCTTGTTAATAGTTCCTGAGTACACACGGAAGTATGTGAGCTTGCCGAATGGGTCAGCAACAATCTTGAAAGCGAGCGCGGCGAATGGGCCGTTCTCGTCTGCAGGACGTGTGAGTTCTTCGTCGCCCTTTGCATTGGTGCCTATAGCAGCTTGAATGTCGAGAGGGCTTGGCAAGAAGTCGATAACAGCGTCAAGCATTGGCTGAACGCCTTTGTTCTTGAAAGCTGAACCACAAAGAATTGGTACGAAGTCAAATGCAAGAGTTCCGGCACGCAGTGCCTTCTTGATATCTGCTTGAGAGATCTCTTCGTTGGCGAGATACTTTTCCATGAACTCGTCATCAGAACCGGCAATAACTTCAAGAAGTTCTGCACGGTATTGATTTGCTTCATCGATTTGGTCAGCAGGAATATCTACTTCGTCCCACTTGGCGCCGAGTTCTTCGTCTTGCCAAATAAGAGCCTTCATCTTCACGATGTCGATAAGGCCGATGAATGGCTTGTTTGACTCGGGACCACCAGCGCCAACTGGAATTTGGATAACTGCAGGAACTGCTTGAAGGCGTTCCTTCACCATGTCGACTGTGCGGTAGAAGTTTGCACCAATACGGTCCATCTTGTTGATGAAGCACATACGAGGAACTTTGTACTTGTTGGCCTGGCGCCACACTGTTTCAGTTTGTGGCTCAACACCAGCAACAGAGTCGAAAACTGTGACAGCGCCGTCAAGCACGCGCAATGAACGCTCTACTTCAATAGTGAAGTCAACGTGGCCAGGCGTATCGATGATGTTGATTCGATGGTCTTCCCAGATGCAAGTGGTTGCAGCAGATGTAATCGTGATACCACGCTCTTGCTCTTGCGCCATGTGGTCCATGGTTGCTGCACCGTCGTGCACTTCACCGATCTTGTAGCTCTTACCGGTGTAGAAAAGGATGCGCTCTGTAGTTGTTGTTTTACCGGCATCGATGTGGGCCATGATGCCGATGTTGCGAGTGCGGTCGAGTGGGTATGCACGCTTGGCCATTTGAGTTCACCTTGTTCTTGCGGGGGTCAGTAGGGATAAAGAGTTATTGAATACAGGAGCGCACCTCAGTGAAACTGGCGGTGCGCTCTTGAGATTGATCGGTTGTGGGGGTGCGTAACTACCAGCGGTAGTGCGCGAAAGCCTTGTTCGACTCGGCCATCTTTTGCATGTCGTCGCGCTTTTTCATCGCGGCGCCAAGACCATTAGCTGCGTCCATTAGTTCGTTTGCGAGGCACTCAGACATGGTCTTTTCGCGACGTGAACGTGAGTAATCGACGATCCAACGGATTGCAAGAGTTGAAGCACGGCGAGGCTTTACTTCAACTGGAACTTGGTATGTAGCTCCACCAACACGACGGCTACGAACCTCGAGTGGTGGCTTTACGTTTTCGATTGCGCGCTTCACAGTTGAAAGCGGCTCTTCGGAAGTCTTCTTTTCGATGAGAAGCATTGCGTCGTACACAATCTTTTCAGCGATGCTCTTCTTGCCGTGCAACATCACTTTGTTGGTGAGCTGCGTTACGACGAGCGAACGGTAGATGGGATCGGCGACGAGATCGCGGCGTTGTGCGGGGCCCTTACGTGGCATGACGGTTCCTTTTTACTTCTCGCGCTTTGCGCCGTAGCGGCTGCGTGATTGCTTGCGATTTTTTACACCGGCAGCATCGAGTGCGCCGCGAATGATTTTGTAACGAACACCTGGAAGGTCGCGAACACGACCACCACGCACAAGCACGATGCTGTGCTCTTGCAAGTTGTGACCCTCGCCTGGAATGTACGCGGTGATTTCAACGCCACTTGTAAGACGAACACGAGCCACCTTACGAAGAGCCGAGTTCGGCTTCTTTGGAGTGGTGGTGAAAACGCGGGTGCACACACCACGACGCTGAGGTGAACCCTTGAGCGCTGGTGTCTTTGTCTTTGTTGTTTTCGTGCTGCGACCCTGACGGATCAACTGCTGAATTGTGGGCACGGATCTACCTCTTGCTAGAAAAATTGAGTTGGTGACCGACGATCAGAACGCAATTGTTCTGAGCCGCCGCAAGGCCATCAAGACCTTGTAAGGCTAGGGGCGTATGTTCCCCAGTGGCAACCCGCCACTGGTTCACACTGCCGACGATTCTGGGGGCTCTTGCTCGGACGAAACCGAGTCAGAAGGGGCATCCCCTGCTGGCTCTGGCTCAACCTCTGCAACGACTTCAGCTACTGCGACCACATCTGGAGTCTGGGCAGCAATGCTGTCAAGGATTGCGTCTTCGACGGCAAGGTCCTCAAAAGCATCTTCTTCCGCGACAAATGTGCCCTGGAGACCTGCCAAGTACGCAGCTGGATCAGCTTCGTCGCTTGAGAAGTATTCCATTGGCTGGTAGTCAGGTGCATCGACATCGAAGAAGCGGTAACGCTCCATGCCTGTTCCGGCTGGAATGAGCTTGCCGATGATGATGTTTTCCTTCAGACCAATGAGGCTGTCGGCGCGACCGTCGATAGCAGCTTCGGTAAGAACGCGAGTTGTTTCCTGGAATGAAGCTGCTGACAACCAAGAATCAGTTGCAAGCGAAGCTTTGGTGATTCCCATGATTTCAGGGCGACCTTCTGCTGGGCGCTTTCCTGCTTCCACCATGGCGCGGTTTGCGTCGCGGAATCGCTTCGCATCAACACGCTCGCCAGGAAGGAAACCGGTGTCACCAGTTTCTTGAACACCAACACGACGAGTCATCTGACGAACAATAAGTTCGATGTGCTTATCGTGAATTGCTACACCTTGGTCGCGATACACCTTCTGTACTTCTTCAACGAGGTACTGCTGGGTGTTACGAATTCCGAGGATCTCCATGATTTCTTTCGGATCCCATGGACCATCAGTTACAGGCTGACCAGCTTCAATGTTCTGACCATCTTTAACTTTTGGACGACTTCCTGATGGAAGAAGAATGAGGTGCTCTTCACCCTTGTCATCGATGACATTGATGGGGATTCCCTTTCCTTCATCTTCACCGATACGAATAACACCAGTTGCTTTTGCAAGACGTGCTGAACCCTTTGGAGTACGTGACTCGAACAATTCAACAACGCGTGGCAAACCACCAGCGATGTCTTTACCTGCAACACCACCAGTGTGGAATGTACGCATGGTGAGCTGTGTTCCTGGCTCGCCGATGGACTGTGCAGCAATAACGCCAACAGCCTCACCAAGTTCAATGGACTTTCCAGTTGCAAGTGAACGGCCGTAGCAGAGTGCGCAAACACCAAGTACTGCGTCACATGACACAACAGAACGAACCTGAACGCGATCGAATGATGGGTCAGTACGCAACTGCTCCATTTCGATGTCGCCAACGATTGTGTTCTTTGGAATGACAGAGCCATCGCTGAGAGTCACATCGTTTAGCAATGAACGGCCGAACAACTTTGTTTCGAGGTAACCACGAACTGTGCCGGCGTCAACCTTTACATTCTCAACCCAAAGGCCAAGACGTGTGCCACAGTCATCTTCACGAACAATGAGTTCCTGAGCAACGTCGACGAGACGACGTGTGAGGTAACCAGAGTCAGCAGTACGAAGTGCGGTGTCTACAAGACCTTTACGTGCACCTGGAGTAGCAATGAAGTACTCAAGTGTTTCAAGACCTTCACGGAAGTTGCTCTTGATAGGACGAGGAATCATGTCACCACGAGGGTTTGATACGAGTCCGCGCATACCTGCGATCTGACGCATCTGGGTCATGTTTCCACGAGCACCAGATCCGACCATGATGTCGATTGGGTTGAACAAGTCAGCTTTGAATTCTTCAACCATTGCTGCCTGAACTTCTGCAGTTGCATCGGTCCAGATTGTTACTTCCTGTTGACGACGCTCACCATCAGTGATGATTCCGCGACGGAACTGGTTCTCAACCTTGTCTGCTTGCTTTTCGTAATCGTCAAGAATTTTGCGCTTCGACTTAGGAGTTTTTACGTCCTCAATAGAAACGGTAAGACCAGACTGCGACGCGTAGCGATAGCAAATTGCCTTCATTGAGTCGAGAGTGTCAGCGATGATTGACTTGTCGTAATGATCTGACAAGCGCTCAACAATGACGCCCATCTCTGACTTCTTGATGGTGAAATCAATGTGACCGAATCGAGCTGGATAATCAGCAGGAAGAGTCTCTTCGAACAACAAGCGTCCAGGAGTGGTTGTGAATGCAACACGCTTACCGTTTTCATCACGGTCGTACATGTTGATGATTGCATGAAGGTCAATCGACTTTTCATCGAGCGCGCGGAATACTTCCCAGCGACGACCGAACGAACGACCTTCACCCTTCACACCAACGCGTGATTCAGTGAGGTAGTACCCACCAATAATCAAGTCTTGTGACGGCGTAACGATTGGACGACCAGATGCTGGTGACAAAATGTTGTTGGCTGACAACATAAGAACACGAGCTTCAGCCTGTGCTTCTGTTGACAGTGGCAAGTGGATAGCCATCTGGTCACCGTCGAAGTCAGCGTTGAATGCTGTACATACGAGTGGGTGAATTTGAAGGGCTTTACCTTCAACCAAGATTGGCTCGAACGCTTGAATTCCGAGACGGTGCAATGTAGGAGCACGGTTCAACATGACTGGGTGCTCTTTGATGACATCTTCAAGAACGTCCCACACTTGTGGGCGGCGACGCTCGACCATGCGCTTTGCGCTCTTAATGTTCTGTGCCAATTCAAGATCGACGAGGCGCTTCATAACGAATGGCTTGAACAATTCAAGGCCCATCAGTTTTGGAATACCGCACTGGTGCAAACGCAATGTAGGACCAGCAACAATTACTGAACGACCTGAGTAGTCAACACGCTTACCGAGCAAGTTCTGACGAAAACGTCCTTGCTTACCCTTCAACATGTCTGACAATGACTTCAATGGACGGTTACCCGGACCAGTGACTGGACGACCACGACGACCATTGTCGAACAATGCGTCAACTGCTTCTTGCAGCATGCGCTTTTCGTTGT
>JANQYF010000008.1:92831-108947 GCA_030729045.1 Ilumatobacteraceae bacterium | reverse complement strand
CTGACGCCGTTCGTTCACACCTCCAGTCCGCGACCTGAAGCAGTCCCGCCGGCCGAGTCCAGGTGGTTTACCTGGACTCGGTGAACTCGTGGAGCTGGGGGGAATCGAACCCCCGTCCATCAGGCGCTATTCGCCAGTGATACGACCATCCCCGTTGTAATGCTGACGCAACATCATCGACGGGTCGATTGCTTTCTTACGAAAACCGCGTGTCGTCTTTCCGGCAGGTCATTGGTCTTTCCCAACGTCAGCTGTCTTTCTCGCCGTCATCCTTCGCTTCTGTTGCCGGGCTGCGATGAATTGGCCCCGTGCGCCATTGCTGGTCACGATGTCTCTCTACAACCTAAGAATTAGGCTGCGAGAGCGAACTGCTCGTTGGCAATTCTGTTTTTTGCCCCGTTTAACGAATCTGAGCAATTCGGGTCGCACGTACGAACAACGAAACTGGTGTCGAAACCTGTCAGCCCCATTGTTTTTGGTGAGGTCCTCAGTGTAGGCCGGGGGTGAAGCGATTATTTCCCACTATCTGAGAAGGATGATCTCAGTGTTGCGTTGTGCCGCCTTTGCCATTCGCGCATCGGAGGTGATGAGGGGCGTATGGGTGGTCTGGGCGAGAAGGACATAGGTCGCGTCATACGGCGAGAAATTCTTCGTCATTGTCCATAACTCGCGCCGATATGCAGACATCGTGAATAACTCAACTTGCAACCCCTCAAATCGATTCACGATGCGATTCACGAGGTTGGTTGGAATGCGCCTTCTAATGGCGAGTTTTCGAATTCCACTGAGGAACTCGGGCACGAGAATGGCAGGGGCAATGAGATTGTCATCTAAGACGTTTCGATGACCACTGAATTCTTCGGGAAATGCCAGCAAGTTGATAAGTGAAGAGGCAGCTACTGTTTTCATCGCGCATCTCTTTCGGCGCGCAGTTCATCAATGAAAGCTTGACGTTCTTCTGCTGTCGATTTCAGTCCGGTCGGGTGTGCGAACACCTCGTCAAGCCATTGAGTGTGTTTTTGACGACGTATCTCTTGCTTGATCGCTTCGAGGATGACATCGCCAATTGTGCATTTCTGAAGTTCAGCAATTTCACGAAGTTGGTCGTGAAGTTCCTGTGGGACGTTCTTTACTTGAATCGCGGGCCTGTCTGGAAAGTAGCATGCTTTTAGCATGCTGACGAATTGTTTCATGCCTGTATGTGTGCGAGTCGCAACGTTGTTTGGCTAAATCATGCCTTTGCGTTGACGGCCAAGAGAGCGTTGCATTTCGCGTTGTACATCGCGTTCGGCAATGACTTGGCGTTTGTCGCCTTTGCGGCGACCACGTGCAAGCGCAAGTTCAACTTTGACTTTTCCGTCAACCAACTTGATGGCAAGTGGAACAAGCGACAAACGTTCGCGCGCAACGCGATCATGCAGGCGTTCAATTTCTGAACGGTGCAACAACAGTTTGCGAGCCCGGTCTGGGTCATGTGCTCCGGCGCCCACAGCGAATCGGTACGGGGAGATATGAACCCCATCCAGCCACATTTCGCCATCAATTACTCGGGCGTATGCGTCCACCAACTGCACCATGCCACCACGCAGGCTTTTCACTTCGCTCCCGAGCAGCACAATGCCAGCCTCGACCACGTCGAGAATCTCGTAGTCGTGCCGCGCCTTGCGATTGGTCGCCAAATTGGTGTTGGGGCTCTTTGCCATATGGGTACCGAAGCGTACCGCTAGCCTTCGGGGCGATGTCAGAGTCACTTTCTCCGCAACTATTTGTTCCGTCTGGTGCCATCAAGGCCATGGCAGCGCATGCGTATCACTGCTTTCCTGAAGAGGCCTGTGGTCTTCTGATTGGTGATCGCAGCCTGAATCGAGTTGCCCGCTTTGTAGCAACAACGAACGTGGCTCACAGCGCCAAGGTGTACACCATTGACCCGAAAGAGCATCTGCGTGCCGAGTTAGCTGCCGAAGCCGAGGGTTTCGACATCATTGGGTGCGTCCATAGCCATACCCACACAGACCCGTACCCAAGCCCCACAGACGTCGCTCAGGCGCCAGACCCGGACTGGCACTACATCATTGTCAGCCTGAAGCGGGGAGCGCCTGAATCACGGGCCTACCGCATTGTGGGCGAGCAGATCACTGAAGAGACCATCGTTCCCTTGTAATCAAGGGGTGACAACTGGGGAATCAATGGGTTACAATTCTGACCAGAGTTGTCGGGAATAGCCCGAGAGCCCGATGGGTTACATGAGGTAACCCGACAGAGCCAGAGGAGGCGCATATGTCCATTGCTGATGTTCGCCGAAATGGTGGTTCGGTTTTTGTACTTCAGAACTCGCTCGAACTAGTGGGTAATACCCCAATGGTCGATGTGTCGATTCTGTCGCCGAACCCCAATGTGCGCTTAGTAGCGAAATTGGAAAGCCAGAACCCATTTGGTTCAGTGAAAGATCGCATTGCAAAGTCAATGATTGAAGATGCTGAGCGCACGGGCCGTTTGCTCCCCGGACAGCGCATTCTTGAACCATCGTCCGGCAACACCGGAATTGCATTAGCTGCCATCGCAAAGATGAAGGGTTATCCGATCACGATTCTCATGCCAACTTCAGTCAGCATCGAACGTCGTCAGATGCTTGAAGTTTTTGGTGCAGACATCATTCTCACTCCTGGTGAAGAAGGATCTAACGGCGCGGTAAGTCGTGCACAAGAAATGGCTGCGCAGCATCCTGAATGGTGCTTCTTGTATCAGTACGCAAACGATGCAAACCCGCGTGCACATTTCGAAGGCACTGGCCCAGAGATCTGGCGCGATTGCCCCGAAATCACTCACTTTGTTGCAGGGTTAGGCACAAGTGGAACGTTGATGGGTGTTGGAACTTTCCTGAAGCAACAGAACCCTGACATCAAGATTGTTGCTGTTGAACCTCCGCTCGGTGAGCGCGTCGAAGGATTGCGCAACTTAGAAGATGGTTACATCCCACCAGTGTTTGAAAACTGGCACGGTCGTGATGTTCTTGACCGCAAGCGTGTTGTTCGTCCTCGTGAATCACTTGAATGGACACGTCGTTTAGTTCAAGAGTGCGGAATCTTTGCTGGTATCTCTTCTGGTGCATCACTTGCTGGTGCAGTAAAAGTTGCGGGTGAAATCAACGAAGGAACCATTGTGTTCATCGTGTGTGATGGCGGTTGGAAGTATTTGTCAACTGGTGCGTACACCGCAGATCTTGATGAAGCTGAAGCAAACGCCGAAAAGATCATCTACTTCTAATTAGCGGCCAGCAATCAGTACGCCGAGTCCGGCGACCACGATGCATGCAGCAAAAACGCGACGTTTCATGTCTTTTTCGCCAAGGTAGCGAGTGCCTACCAGCGCAACTATGACAACGCTTGATTCTCGCAGCGCTGTTACGTAACCAACGGGTGCCTTTTGCACAGCAATCAGCACCATCCAATAGGTGGCGACCGATGCAATTCCTGCAACACTGAATCGTTTCCACGTTGATGCAAGCGCAATAGCCATGTCGTGACGCCGACCTGTTGCGAGACCGTACGTTGACATCGTGATTCCGGTGCCAATGAATAAGAGCAGCGGATACAAATTTCCACCCATCTGTCGCGAGCCATAACTATCGATAACGGAGTATGCACCGATTGTTACTGAGACTAAGAGAGCTGCATTGACGTGTGAGTTGTCGGCCGGACCTGCAAGAAGCAGGATTCCAAGAACAGCAATGCCGATTCCGATGAACATTAAGACTGATAAGTGGTCGGACAAGAACAGAATGCCGCCAATGGCTGCAACAAGTGCTCCTGTTCCCCGGGCTATGGGATACGTAACAGAAAAGTCGCCGAGGTTGTACGCACGAGTAAGCAGCACCACATAGAACAAATGGATTATGGAACTTGCAGCAAGCGGCCACCACGCGATGTTGTTGGCTCCGCCGAGGGCAATAAGGAGAACTGAGCACATGATTCCGGCACAGGTCATTTGGCCCCATAGGGCTATCCAGCGATCGTGGCTTTGCTTCACCCACAGGTTCCAGCCTGCATGTAACACTGCTGCTGCAAGGGCGAGAAGTGTGGCAGCAAGCATGAGATACGACACTACGCCTAGCCTGAAGAGATGACCGGGACCGACAATCGCCCAATTGGGATGTTTGACTCCGGTTTCGGGGGGCTCACTGTTGCTCGGGCGGTAATTGATGTATTGCCATCAGAAGACTTCGTGTACATCGGAGACACGGGTCGATACCCGTATGGGCCGAGGCCGGCAGCAGAAGTGCGTGGTTTTGCGCGCGAGCTTGCATGGAGTTTGGTGAGCGACCACAACGTAAAGGCAATTGTTGTTGCGTGTAACACGGCATCGGCTGCAGCGTTTACCGAATTATCTGGCGAATTGCCTGTGCCTGTTGTCAGCGTGGTGGAACCAGGGGCTCATGCATTGTCATTGACATCGCAATCAAAGCGAGTTGGAGTCATTGGAACTGTTGGCACTATTTCTTCGGGCGCGTATCAGCGAGCACTTGCTGATATCGATTCGTCGTTATCTCTCACTGCATGTGCGTGCCCAGGGTTTGTTGAATTTGTAGAGCGTGGCCAGACAAGCGGAGACGAAGTGATGTTGCTTGCCGAACGTTTATTGGCGCCAGTCGTAGCAGCGAATATTGATGCGTTGCTATTGGGCTGTACTCATTACCCATTTTTGTCGCGAGTAATTAGTGAAGTGATGGGGCCTGAAGTGGTGCTGGTCTCAAGTGCAGACGAAACAGCATTTGCCCTTGCGGCCATGCTTGACGAGTTAAAACTTCGCACGTCGGCTAGCGCCGAAGGACAACACACTTTCTTGTCGTCGGGAGACGTGGAATGGTTTGCTGATTTTGGTCGCAGATTGCTGGGGCCGGAATTATCTTCGGCAAGTCCGTGGATTCGATCAAAAACCGACTAGACATAATGCGCCCACTACAAAGGAACATGCCATGACACGACCAGACGGACGCACAGCAGACCAACTGCGACCAATCACATTTCAACGCGACTTCACCGACATGGCCGCCGGTTCGGTGTTGGTGTCGTTTGGTCGTACCCGCGTGTTGTGCACAGCCTCAATTGATGAAGATGTGCCTCGCTGGATGAAGGGCTCTGGCAAAGGATGGGTGACCGCGGAATACTCAATGCTTCCTGGTTCATCACCAGAGCGCGTAGACCGTGAAGCGGCTAAAGGTAAGCAGAGCGGACGCACTGTAGAAATTCAGCGACTTATCGGTCGCTCGTTTCGTGCGGCCTGTGACATGCGTGCATTAGGAGAGCGTCAAGTTGTTGTTGACTGCGACGTATTGCAGGCAGATGGTGGAACTCGTACCGCAAGTATCTGTGGAGGCTTCATTGCTTTGCACGATGCGATGACACGTTTGGTTCAAAACGGTTCGATCAAAGAAAATCCGCTTCATTCGTACGTTGCGGCAATCTCTGTGGGCATTTGCAACGGAGTTCCGGTTCTTGACTTGCCATATATAGAAGATTCATCTGCTGAAGTTGATATGAACGTTGTCATGTTGCGGCCAGCCGCTGGTGGTGAACCAAAGTTCGTAGAAGTGCAAGGCACGGCTGAAGGTATTGCGTTTTCTCGCCCTGATCTTGACCAGTTGTTGGGGCTTGCAGATATTGGACTTGGTCGAATCTTTTCTTTGCAATCAGATCTTTTGGCAGAGGCACCTGTGTCTCGCCCGATTTCGCGATAATCAGCGCCATGCGGATTGTGTGCGCAAGCGCTAACCCGCACAAGGTTGAAGAAATTGAACGCTTGTTGCCGTCATGGGTGGAACTTGTTGCACGACCATCAGATATTGGCGACATTGATGAAGATGCTCCAACCCTGGAAGGCAACGCAATCATCAAGGCTGTTGAGATCGCTAATCATGCGTCTGAGTGGGCGATAGCTGATGACACCGGCCTAGAAGTTGAAGCGTTGAATGGCGCGCCAGGGGTACGAAGCGCGCGTTTTGCCGGGGAACATGCAACGGATGCAGAGAATCGCGCGTTGTTGTTGACGAAACTTGATGGCGCAACGAATCGGTCTGCTCGATTTCGCACTGTTGTTGCAGTGGTGTCATCAAAAGGCGATATTCACTTTGTAGGTGGGGAATGCTCAGGAACTATCGCAGAATCTGAGCGTGGTGACAGCGGGTTCGGGTATGACTCGCTGTTTATTCCTGCAGAAGGTGACGGACGTACGTTTGCCGAAATGACTGGAGCGGAAAAAGATGCTGTGTCGCACCGTGGTCGAGCACTTGCTCAGATACCTGAACTGCTCGCCAGAATCTTCGGACTACCAACCCCGTAGGTCTATTGTCCACTCATCAATAACGGAATCGTTTTCGATGACGTATGCATGAGAGTGCATTGCCATTGTGGGGTCAACATGGGCTGGGGTAACACGAATGCGGTCTCCGACCTTCGGCTTTGGTGTTCCTTCAGCCGGCGCAATTGTTGTGTGCTCGTCTGAACAGAACCACACGCTGAAACCGTCAACTGTTGGGTTGCCGTGGTCCATTCCGAGGGACTTCAGGCCAACGTCAATAACTACCCATGACGCGTTGACCGAAATGACGGTTCCAAGAATCCATAGAGATTGCGCAAACGGATGCTGCAATTCTGCGTATTGCGTATCCATCAGTGCATAGCTGCCAGCTTGTACTTCGTTCACTTTTGTTCCACCAAACATGTCGTATGTTCCGGTGCCGCCAGCAGACATGATGTCTCCGCCAACATCGTTGTGCGCGCGCTCTAGCAACGTCATTGCTTCGTGCACTTTGTCTTGTTTCTTCTGACGATCAGTCAACATCATCAGGTGGCCCTCGTAGCCCATGACGCCACGAACAATGAGTCCAAGAGAACGTGCCGCGTCGGCCAGCGAACCTGCTTGTTCGGGGCTGCAACCACAACGAGGTAAGCCCACATTTACATCTATAAGCACATTGCGTATTCCTGCAGATGACGCAGCTTGAATTGTTTCGAGTGAGTCGACAGCAACCGTGATGAGTGCAGATGACTGTGCATCGGCCAGTGCGGCGAGTCGGGCAGGGTCCACGGTTTCGTTTGCAAGCAAAATGTCTTCACCAACACCAGCCGCAACGAGGCCGAGAATTTCTCGAGGAGTTGCACACGTAAAAGTGGTGTGACCTGCGGCAACTTGTTCGGCTGCAATGGCCGAACACTTGTGTGCTTTGACATGAGGCCGCAATGACCGACCTGGGTGAACTGCTGCCATGGCGGCGATATTTGATCGCGTCACAGACAGGTCAATTACGGGGCACGGCGTCGGTAGACGAGAAATATCCATAGTGCCGACGGAGGGACTCGAACCCTCAACATCCAGGACCTAAACCTGGCGCCTCTGCCAATTGGGCCACGTCGGCGACATGAGAAGGGTACCGCTATGTAAGAGAGGACGGCGGGCTCTGAGGTGGCAAACTGTCAAGGTGACTCTTACCAGCAGCCCCTCGCTTGATTCCACCCTTGATTCTTCTGTTCTTGAGGAACAGCTGGGTCTCGCAGGTCATGTTTTGGACGAAGGGTCGTTACAGAACAGTGTGCAGCGCTTTGCTGAGCAGAAGATTGTTTTGCCGACGTTCGGAGAATTGGCAGAACCAAGCCGTATCGCGAAAGACATCACGAAGGGTGTTGACAAGAATGCTGCAGACCCGCGCAACTTGTTTCGTGTGCATTGGTACAACAACATGGCAGGCGACACAGTTGCCGTGCCAGAGCATGTGGTCTTGCCTTCGTCATTGACTGGTGTTGAGTCACCCATCATCGTTGTATTTGGAGACAGGTTTCCAATGATCACAGCGCACAAAGTGTTGGCTGCGTATTCATGCTTCGTGCCGCGTGTTATCACCGGCCAATTCGACCCAACACGTCATCGTGCAGTGTGGCCATCAACAGGCAACTATGCACGTGGTGGTATTGCGATAAGTCGTCTGATGGGCTCACGCGGTGTTGCGGTTCTTCCTGCAGGTATGTCGCAAGAGCGTTTTGATTGGCTTGATAAGTGGGTTGTTGACAAGGAAGACGTTGTGCGTACGCCAGGTACTGAAAGCAACGTAAAAGAGATTTACGACGCCTGTAACGAAATGGCCAAGGACCCAGGGAACTTCATCTTGAATCAGTTCTGCGAATTCGGAAACCATGTTGGTCACTACGAAGTCACAGGTCGTGCTCTCGCACATGCTTTTGAACACGTGAAGGCAAATGGCCACTCGGGTATTCGTCTTGCTGCGTTTACTTCTGCCACTGGTTCGGGCGGCACTATTGCAGCCGGTGATCGTTTGAAAGAAATTTACGGCACACGCATTGTTGCTGTTGAAGCACTTGAGTGCCCCACAATGTTGGAAAACGGTTTTGGTGAACACAACATTCAGGGAATTGGCGACAAGCACATCCCACTAATTCAGAACATTATGAACACTGACGTTGTAGTCGCAGTCACCGACAAAGCGACTGATGAACTTGACGTGTTGTTTAATACTCCTGCTGGTCAGAAGTACTTGGCTGACCGTCACAACGCAAGCCCTGAACTCGTTGAGGCACTAACGCACTTCGGTTTCTCAGCAATTTGCAATGTCCTTGCTGCAATCAAGACAGCAAAGTTGCTGGGCTACGGCGCTAACGATGCAATTGTCACCATTGCCACTGATGGCAGCGACTTGTACCCGAGCGAACGCAAGAAGACAATTGCTACTCGTTTCCCTAAAGGCTTCACTGAGTTGGATGCGGCAGAAGTCTTCAGCGAGCATCTTGGTTCTGTCAGCACTGACAACATGATTGATTGCACCGAGCGTGAACGCAACCGTATTTTCAATCTTGGGTATTACACCTGGGTAGAACAACAGGGGACTCCGCTTGATGTGTTTGAGGCGCGCCGTTCGCAATCGTTCTGGCGCACAGTGCGCGGGTTTGCTCCGGTGTGGGACAACCTCATTAATGAGTTCAACCAACGCGTTGCTCGCTTCACTAAGTAGTCATTCATGACAGGCGTGGTCACTGGCCTCGTATGTGCAGTGTGTGGCGCACAAGAATCAATCGCGACACCGTTGTCGTGGCTATGTCCGAACGCCTCGTTGTCAGATCGGCATCATGTTCTTCATTTTGAATCTTCAGTAGAACCATTTCGGCCTACAGATGAAGCCAACCCGTACCTTGCGTTTCGTCGTTACTTGGCCGTTGATTCTCTAGGGGAGTCGCTAGGGCTGAGCGATGCTCAGCGTGTCGCCATCATTAGGTCAACTGATGAAGCAGTGTCTCGCGTAGCGGGCACCGGTTTCGTGCGCACACCACTTGCGCGCAGTGATGAACTGTCTGAAGCTCTTGGGTTCTCTGCAACCGGCGGCATCTGGGTGAAAGACGAAACCGCAAACGTGGGTGGGTCGCACAAGGCTCGGCATATATTCACCGAATTGCTTCACTTGTTAATGGTGGAAGCAGCTGGTCGGGCGCCGTGGACACCAACAACTCGTCCGTCGCTTGCCATTGCATCGTGTGGCAATGCGGCGATTGCTGCAAGCACCTTGGCAGCTGCGGTGTCATGGCCAATCGCGGTTCATGTTCCGCCAACAGCTTCGGCAGGTGTTCTTGCAACACTCGAGAAACTCGGCGCGACAATTGTTGTGTGCCCGCGACGTGACATGGACCCAGCAGGTGACCCGTGCGTGTTGCGATTCCGTGAAGCAGTTGCTGCTGGTGCTATTCCATTCGGAGTGCAAGGCACCGAAAATGCATGGTGTCTTGATGGCGGCCGCACAATTGGGTGGGAGATCACCGAAGAGTTGGGTCATTTTGCAGACCGAATTTTCGTTCAAGTAGGTGGTGGTGCATTGGCAGCCTGTGTTGGTTCGTCAATGCGTATCGCAGGAGTACATCCGAAACTGCATGCGGTGCAGACCGAAGGCTGCGCACCGTTAGAACGTGCATGGAAGAACGCAATTGCAACTGGTGGTGCGCGTAACGCTGGTCCGCGATGGACCGAGTGCATGTGGCCGTGGGAAGAGACTCCGTCGTCGTTTGCGGATGGCATTTTGGATGATGAGACCTACGACTGGATCAGTGTGCTTGATGCCATGGCTGATACGGGTGGCTCACCTGTGGTCGTTTCAGAAGATCACTTACACCGTGCGTATGAGATGGTTCGCAATGTTGGTGGTTTCAATTCGTGCGCAACTGGAATTTCTGGATTCGCTGGCGTATTGGCAGTGCGTGAAAGCATTTCTGACGATGAACGCATTGTTGTCATAGTCAGTGGAGTGTCTCGCCTTTAGGGGACGTGACGAGAATCTGAGTCAACTTCAAGTAGTTGACCAGTTTCCACGTCGTAGACAAAACCACGAATATGGTCTTTGAAGATCACAAAGGGGCTGTGGCCGAGTCGGTTCATGGATTGGCGAACAGAGTCGTATGGGTCTGTAAACGCTTCGATAGCCCAACTAGGTCGAATGCCGCAGTCGTCTTCTATCTGTTTCTTAAACCCATCATCTGAAATACTCTGCAGTCCGCAATTTGTGTGGTGAATGAGAATGATTTCTTGAGTGTTCAACAAGCGTTGGGAAACTACAAGCGAACGAATCACATCATCGGTTACAACTCCACCAGCGTTACGAATGATGTGTGCATCACCGTGGGCTAGGCCAAGCATCTGGAAGATGTCCATACGGCTGTCCATGCAGGCAACGACTGCAAGGTGGCGACGGGGCGCAAGAGCCAGTCCGGCATCGCGAAAGTTGGCCACAAATTGGGAGTTATTGGCAACCAGTTCGTCGGTGTTGGGGGAGAAGTCTGGGGTTGATGGCACAGTTCTATTCTTGCCGAGCGGGTAGCCTTTACCAAGTATGAGTACTTCCGGATTTCCTTTTAGCCCAATGGCCATCGATGCTGGCGGAGATCCTCGCTCCGACATTTTCACGCGATTGCTGAAAAATCGCGTCGTAATGCTTGGTACTGATGTCAATGACGACATCGCCAACCAGATCTGCGCCCAGTTGCTCTATCTCGAGGGCGAAGACGCCAATGCCGACATTTGGTTGTACATCAACAGCCCAGGTGGCTCAGTTACGGCCGGAATGGCCATCTACGACACGATGCAGTTCGTAAGTTGCGACGTTGCAACAGTGTGCATGGGTCTTGCGGCTTCTATGGGGCAGTTCCTTCTCACTGCAGGTGCTGAAGGTAAGCGTTACACACTGCCAAACTCTCGCATCATGATGCATCAGCCTCTTGCTGGTTTGCGTGGACAAGCATCAGACATCGCAATCCAGGTTGAGCAGTCACGCTTTATCAAGTTGCGTATGGCTGAACTCATTGCGCACCACTCTGGTCACACAGTTGCTGAAGTTCAGGCCGATAGTGAGCGCGACCACTGGTTCAGCGCAGAAGAAGCTAAGAACTACGGTCTTGTTGACAAAGTCATCGTGAAGCGCGGAGAAATTCGCTAAAGATTTCTACGGAACAACCGTTGAGGTTGTTGTAGTCGCAGTCGCAAGTGTTGTTGTCGTGGCAACAGTCGTTGTTGGCAAACGCGGCGGATCAATATTGAGACCAGTGGAAATGTCGACTGCGCAGGTGCTCTTCACCCAGTCGCGCACGTTCAGCGCTGATTGATTTGCTGCATACGTTGCGTCAGCTATTTCCTGGAGTGCCTCTTTGTCAGACGGGTCCAATTTTGACGCATCTTGTAAGAGCCCGGTCAGAATTGCGAAGTCGCCTTCGATAGAAAGCGGTGCTCGCTCGAGAAGTCGCTCATAACGATCAACCATCGCTGTGACGTCGGTACCGGTACCCATGGGTTGACCAATGGCGGGCAATTCACGACCAAGTTGTGCGCAGAAACTCGAACCTGTGCGAGATGGCGCAGCACATCCGGTGAGCGCAAATATCAAACCTATGGCCATTGCCAAAACTGCAGTCCTTCTCGCACACATCTAGTCGATTATCACAGACTCGAACCCAAAGGGAACAGCACATGTACGCAGCCATCCGATCAGCCACTCTTTTTGGCACCCATGGAACGCCCATATCAGTAGAAGCACATGTCGGAAAGGGGCTTCCTGGTTTCACAGTTGTGGGACTTCCTGATGAAGGGTGTCGTGAATCACGAGATCGAGTTCGTGCTGCATTGTTGTCGAGTGGTTTCGAATGGCCATTACGGCGCATAACAATCAACTTGGCTGGGGGCGGCGAGCGTAAAGGCGGCGCAGGCATGGATTTAGCTATTGCAGTTGGTTTGTTGGTTGCAGAAGGAATCGTGCCAGTAGAAGCTGCAGAGCGGTGCGCATTTATCGCTGAATTAGGGCTTGACGGTTCGTTGCGACCAACAGCCGGCATGGCTCCGCTTGTTGATGCAGTGTCACAGTACGAAGTTGTCGTAGCAACTTCGGCTGCTGCAGAGTCAATGTTGGCGCGTCCTGCACGCTTGCGTCCTGTGTCGTCACTGTCAGAACTAATCGAGGTTCTTGTCGATGGGACGCCGTGGCCAACCGTTGCAGTGCCGAGTGCGCATCTTGTTGTTGATGCAATTGCAGACATGGCTGATGTTCGCGGCCAGACAAACGCTCGACTTGCCCTTGAAGTTGCTGCATCAGGTTTTCATCACATGCTGATGATGGGACCACCTGGGGCAGGTAAATCAATGTTGGCGCGACGATTGCCCGGGCTGCTTCCTCGGCTCACTGAAGATGAAGCGTTTACGTGTGCCATGGTTCGTAGTGCAGCGGGCATGCAGGTCAGTAACGCCATTGCATCATCGCCGCCATTTCGCTCACCGCATCACAACATTTCGATGGCGGCAATGGTGGGTGGCGGGTCTGGCCACATCAGGCCTGGGGAATTGAGTCTTGCATCGAACGGTGTGTTGTTTCTCGATGAGATGGGCGAGTTTCCTCCCACAGTTCTCGACTCATTGCGTCAACCACTTGAAGAGGGTGTCGTTCATATCTCGCGTGCTCATTCATCTGTCACAATGCCGGCACGATGTCTATTAGTGGCTGCAACAAACCCGTGTCCTTGTGGTGAAGCATCACCGCTCGGATGCATGTGCCAAATTTCAGTGCGGCAAAGGTATGTGCGTCGATTCAGTGGGCCACTGATTGATCGATTCGACATTCGAATCAAACTCGTCAAACCATCAACCGCAGAACTCACAGGTGGCTCGGCAGGAGAAAGCAGTGAAGTCATTGCTGAACGCGTGGCAACTGTGCATCGCATCAGTATTGAAAGACAAGGTTGTCTGAACTCGGCAATTCCTGCTGATCTACTGGACGAAGTAGCGCCACTATCGCCCAATGCAATGTCATGGTTGCGAGACCGCCTTGATGAAGGACGATTATCTGGTCGTGGGTATCACCGCGTGAGAAGAGTTGCACGAACCCTTGCGGACTTGAATGGCGCAGATGACGTAATCAGCACCGAGTGCGTGGAAGCAGCGTTTGCCATGCGTGTACCCATCACGCCAACAGTAGAGAAGCATTAGTAATGACGCACCGTTACCCAGAATGGGCTTATAGCGCAGCGCTTGCTGCCTTGCCATTGCAAACACCACTTCGACTTCGACGACTGATAAGTCTTGATACGCCTGTTCATGTGTGGGACATGCTGCAAGCGGGGGAACGGCCTCTTGTCGGAATCACTGATGCTGTGTGGCGGGCGTGGCACCGAGTTGATGCATCGTTACTTGTTTCAACTGCAGAGGCCTGTATCGATTCTTCAATCACAGTTGTATCTATGCGGGATGCGCCGTATCCACCATCGTTACTGGGTGATCCCAGTGCTCCAGGAGTTCTATTCATGATTGGTGATGCTGGAGCTTTTCAAAATCGACGCGTTGGAATCATTGGTACACGTCACGCCACTCAACGTGGCAAGTATTTTGCGCAACTACTCGGGAAACAATTGTCTGCTGCAGGTATCAGTGTCGTTTCCGGATTAGCAAGAGGCATTGATGTTGAATCACATGTTGGTGCGCTTTCATTAAGCGCAGAAGACGGTTGCCCACCCATTGCAATTGTGGCGTCAGGTCTTGACATGGTGTATCCACCAGAGCATGCGCGCATATGGGGAGAAATCGGAAGGCGAGGGCTCTTGATTAGTGAATCTCCGCCCGGCACCGCACCAGAACCGCATCGTTTCCCTATGCGCAATCGAATTCTGGCAGCACTCAGTGAAGTGTTGGTTGTCGTGGAGTCTCGTGCAACTGGTGGCTCCATGATTACGGTGCGCGAAGCAATGAAGCGTGACATCACAGTGTTGGCCGTGCCTGGCGCGCCGGGGATTGCACCATGTGAGGGAACTAACAATCTTTTGCGAGACGGATGTGGTCCTGTCACTGACGTCACTGATGTGCTTGTTGCTTTGGGCCTTGACCATCGCCATATGACCGACTGGTGCGAGGGTCGTCCCGCACTGCACGATGACGAACGCCAGGTGATGACTGCACTTGGCCGAGTGCCGCGAAGTATGGACGAGGTTTCTCTTGGCGCATCAATGTCTGTGGTGAACGTTGCTGTCATTCTCGGTCGATTGGAAGCCAAAGGATGGGTAGCAAACACAAACGGATGGTGGGAGGCACTCGTGGCGTAGTCCATCAGGGGTACCGTTGAGGTCATGAGCGCCGCTGCACAGTCACGGGTCAAGTCCCCGAGTCTCGACCAATTCGAACTGTCTCGCTACGCCAAAACTCTTGCTCTTGGCGAATCAGTGCGCATGGGGCGACTGTCAGATCTAACTCATGCCGTCTCGTTCTTTGTGAAACGAAAAGCAACTACTCCTATGTCCGTCACAGAGTCCGCGGTGGTTGAGTATTGCGACCAACTAGAAGCTGATGGTTATTCGGTTGAAACGGTTGAGCAACGCATGTCTGCGGTCTCTGCGTATTTCACATGGTGTGTTCGCACCATGAAGGCAAGTAGAGGCTCTGAACCTTTCACCAATCCAGCTGTCGGAATTGCCCCGTCGCATCTGTCGTCGTGCGCACAGTGTCGCGCTGCTACGAACAACAGCCTGAAGGGTGATTGTGTTGTTCGCAATAAGCGCTTGAAGAAGTGGGCTATCGCGCAATTTGAATCGTCGCTCACTGCATCAGCAGCAAACACTCGTGCTGCGTATCGCCGTGACGTCGAGTTATTTGCTGAATGGATGCTTGATTCGATGCCAGCAGTTGTTCCAAACATGGTGGAAAAAGAACATGTCCGCGAATACTTGGCGGCACTTCATGACAGAGGTGCAACATCTCGCACTATCGCTCGCCGAGTCGCATCGTTGCGTCGGTATTTTGCATGGGCAATTCGAAGCGGAACATCGAAGACAAATCCGACCGACGCGGTGCATACGCCAACAGTGAAGGGCAGATTGCCACGGCCTCTTGATGCTGAGACAGTTGCTCGTCTTGTATCAACTGAGGATGATGATGCTCCTGAATGGCGCAGGGCTCGCGATCGTGTTGTGCTTGAAATTTTGTACGGCAGTGGCTTGCGAGTCTCAGAAGTGTGCGGACTCACGTTGCAGAGTGTGTCGTCTGACGGTTCTTCGTTGCGAGTAATGGGTAAGGGTTCAAAAGAACGAATGGTTCCTCTAAGCGCACCCGCAACCGAGGCAATTCGTCGTTGGTTGGTGGTGCGGCATGAGGTTGCAGGTGAAACGACAGGGTCGTCACTTGTTTTGTCTGCGCGGGGAAATGCACTAAGCCGCCGCGATTGCACGCGCCTTCTCGACGAAGCGTGTGAGCGTGCCGAAATTCCTGGCGGTACGCACCCTCACGCTCTGCGTCATTCATTTGCAACTCATCTCATGGATAACGGTGCAGATACGCGGTCCATTCAAGAGCTTCTTGGCCATAGCGATGCATCAACTACCCAGCGTTATACGCACGTCAGTAAAGAGCGCCTGCGCCTTGTGTATTCAGAATCGCATCCGCGCGCATGAACGCACGCCCGCTTCGCTACACAATTGATTCAGCATGGGATGCATGGCACGAGTCGGAAGAGGGCACTGCACGTGACTGGTTGGTCGTGCACTACGCCTCACTAGTCAAGTTCGTCGCTGGTCGTCTTGCTGCAGGGTTGCCTCGCACTGTTGATAC